>CAYJCC010000009.1:0-12470 GCA_964368655.1 uncultured Lachnospiraceae bacterium
TTATAATAGCCAGGAAATAAAAATCGATATCAAACCAAGTCAATTATTCATTTGCAATTCTTTAACCAGTTTAATGTCTTGACCAAATTTCCAAAATATTATAGGAGGAACTATGGAAGACAAGAAACTTGTATGTAAAGATTGTGGCGCTGAATTCGTTTGGACTGTTGGCGAACAAGAATTTTACCAAGAAAAAGGTTTTACTAATGAACCTGTTAGATGTCCTGATTGCCGTAAAGCTCGTAAACAACAGAGAAATAACGGAAATAGAAGAGACGACAGATACTAGTAGATAAAAAACCACATTATTGTGGTTTTTTTATTGCCTGATAGTAAAAAGACGTAAGGATTATCTTACGTCTTTTTTATTTGCATATTTGTGCATATCTTGATTTGAGTTTATCTTTTCCTAATATTCTACATATATCATAAAGTTCTGGAGTGTTTTGTTTTCCTGTTGTTGCAACACGAATTATATTAAACACACTTGCGATATTTCCTTTGAACTTGCTTGGGTCGGCCTTGTACTCCTTGTTATTGATAGCAAAGCCTAATTCCTCAGCCATTACTTTGACCTTTTCATACCACGTTTCTTTGCTGTCTGTGGTGTCATATGTTTTTGTATAATTATTCAGAACACTGCATATTGTTTCATTGTCGAGATTTACTACAGACATATCTATCTGAATATCTCCCCACATATAATCGAAGTAGTTTTGAACCTGACTCCACTTGTAAATATCTTTCCTTGGGTTTTCTTTTTCACGGTCAATATTAAAGGTTTGAGTTGCATAATCTTTGTTTTGTGCAAGATATTCTGCAAATGGTTTGTTGTTCTTTTTCGCCCATTTTAGGACATTCTTATAAACTTTATCTGCTGTCATCAAAGAAATAATTCTTTTAGAAATGTCATCAAGTTTATTTATATCCACCATTGGGTCCGAAGTACCAACCTTTGCTAATGAGAATGGGAATTTATCTAAACTAGCTTTTGGATTTTCCAATCTCCAAGTTTCAAAGTTTGAGTTCATCAAAGTTAATAAATATTCAAGAAGAGCGTCCTTTGGGTATCCCTCTATTCCATAGAAACGCATATCTGCTTCAGGGTCATATCTCTTACTTAATTTGCGCTTGTTTCCGTTATCTATTTTACATAACAATCCGGTATGCAAATATCTATAAACGCCAAACCCGAGGGCTTGTGTTATTTCTATATGCTGAGCCAAGCTAGAATAATAATCTTGACCACGAACGATCAATGTTGTTCCCATCAAATGGTCATCAACGGCGTGAGCAAAAGCATACGGAGGAATTCCATCTCTTTTCAACAACACAACATCTTTACCATTTTCGGAGATTTCTCGAACTCCCCTTATCACGTCAAAGAACTTTATTTTGTTTTTAGGGTCTCCCTTTGACTTTAATCTTATCGCAAAAGGTTTTCCAGCGTCTACGTTTTTCTTTATCTGTTCAAACGTAAGTTTTCTGCAAAGGTCCTTTTCCTCAATCGTACAAGAAGTCTCTAGTTTTGATTGTCTTTGTTCAATAATCTCTTTCTTTCCACCCTCTACGGCTTCACAAAAACAAGGGAAAGCTTTTCCTTCAGACACCAATTTTTTGGCATATGCTTTGTATATATCTCCTCTTTTACTTTGTATATAAGGGCCATAACTGCCCACTTCTGAACCATCTTTCATAAGTCCTTCAGTATGTTTTAAACCGTACTCTTGGAGAACCTTAAGAGCTACCTTTTCTGCTCCCTTTATTTCTCTTTTACCATCGGTATCTTCCAATCTAAAGTAAAAAATTCCATCTGTTGATTTTGCTATTTGATAGTCAAAATAAGCAGAGAAAAAGTTACCCAAATGAAGATAACCCGTTGGACTAGGAGCGAATCTGCTCACTTCCTGTCCCTCTCTTACCTTTCTTTTTGGGTAAAGTAATTCATAATATTCAACGTCGTTTCTTACGTTTGGAAATAGCAATTCTGCTAAAATTTTATAGTCCATTTATTTTCTCCGAAATTATGCTCCAGTGGCAAGAGAATGTAATGTTGAAGCAAATCTTATTACTGTTGACACCTCAAAACTATTGATGATTCTTACTCTAGCTTCATTTTCAAAACTTAAATTATTCAAGAATGTTGTTAAACTTTTTACAGAAGAGGTTGCTGTAGCAGTAGAGTATTCTTCAATTTTGAATATTGCACATTTATATTCGTATAGAGGAAAACCAGCACATGCTCTACTATACATTTCTTTTTGTTGTTGGAAATTTTTATTCATTACAGCAAGCGCTTTTATCTGATCAACTTCGCTTTCACTCAAAGAAACTTTTCCTTCAATCATTTTTAATGGTTTCAATGCTATATCTATAACTTTTATACCGTCGCCTTCTTTTGTGAACTCAACAACTCCTAAAGTTTCTGGCTGACCATATAAAAAATATTTTTCAAAGGTATAATTAGTATTAACATTTTCGCCAGTGAATGCCAAATTCTTTATACTACAATATTCTCCACTTTCCATGGACTCAATATTAGTAGTAAACATTGCTTGTGCTAACTGTACTGCTGACTGATGATATATCATAGATGCATAATAAACCTGACTTTCGTCTATTGGGAAATACTTATTCTGCATATCGATAAATGTGTTTATAAAACTAAAAGATTGTCTAACAAGTTTATTGTAGTGATAGTTAAATACTTCAATAGAAGCAGTGATTATTGCACTGTCTGTACCAAAAGCCTTAACTTCTTCTTCAAACAAAGTCTTTTGTGTATAGAAACTAGCAACTTCTGCCTTCAAGTCTTTTACAGCATAGTACAATCCGTCTATATCCTCTTGAGTAACGTCTTTATTGTCTTTCAAACTGTTATAGAAACGTGCTTGCCAAGTATCATAATACTCAAATATTGTTGTCATTAATGCTTGATACACTTCGGTGTATTGAAACAACATATTAGGATTTGTTACATTCGTTCCGGTTGCAACTGAAGTTGAAACAGAATGAGTATAAAGGTTTTTCATCTCTGTACTAGCTTTAGTCGACGCATCACCAAAAGTAACATATAAAATGTTTTCTTTTGCCTCTTGGGTTGTCTCGTTGGTTGAATCATATTTCAATTTATTTGCTCTGAATAAGGTGTTTACAACCTTATCCTCTGCATCTTTTGAAATATATGTGTCTATCATTTCCACATATAAATCTCTACTTTCTTGTAGAGAAGCAACACTATCTTTCTTACAACCAAATAAAACTCCAACTGCAAGTAAAGGAATTATAAATAACGCTAATAACTTCTTTTTCATATCTACGCCTCCTCAGTTTCGGTTTCAATTTCTATGACCCCACAAAACTCGAGTATAGTTTTAATATACCCTTTCGCAGCTGTATTGATGTTTGATGACCTAAAATCTGTATTAGATTTATCATCTGCTTCTGCTACGCCTGTTTTTATTGCGTCAATAGAAAAGAAATTAAATCTTGCATCAACAATTTTTCCTAAATCAACTTGATAGTCTTTTGTCACAGCAAGATATGCTGTTAAGAATTCGCTGACTGCAGTCTCACCAACGTCATCAAACCATTCAGTAGGAGCACTGGTAATTGCCATACATGCTTTTTTAAGAGCAACTTGTTCAACACTCAAATTTTCTTTATTATATGGAGTAGAAATTATTTCAGATGTTGCATCTGATTCGGTTACAGCAAAAGAAGAATTCAACATTAAAAGAAAATCATAGTAACAAGTTTGAGCATCATAAACAAAGTTTCCATTAAAAGTTCTTGCCTTTACAAGGTTTTGAATTTCTATTATTAAATCATAGTATTGGTTGAAGGCGGACTTATATTTACTTGCAAAATCTTCATATCTATTTGCTAACTCTTCTTTTAATCCATCTGTTATAGACGCTGTTGTTTTACAAATATTTTCGTATTCAATAACACTGTTTGAAGACGTTATAACAGCAGCAATGGCCGATTTGTAAGAATTCACTTTTTCTTTCACACTTTTCATTTCTTTGTTCGAAACATTTTCGGCAAATAATGTATAACTAGCATAGAGTTCAAAAGCATCATCTAATGACCCCAATACATTTTGATAATTGTAGTCTTTATAGAAAGAAGCAACATCAATAGTGTCCGTTTCATTTTCTGGAGTCTCTAGGTTTAGAACGCTCACAGTTGCACTGTCGGGAGCTCCAAATATACGATACCTATCTGCTTTTGCTGCATCTGTATATAACGTATCGTTGTTAAAAGTTTGAATTTTAAGAATGTTAGAAGAATAATCACTAGATTTTCTATAATCTATTAACTCCTCTATCGTTGAGAAAGTTGTCTCGGTATCGTCTGGCTTAAACACAAAAAACCATAGGCACAATCCTAATGCTACAAGTATAACTATTGTAACTACAAATCTCAATATATGTTTCGTCATGTTGAACCCCCTATTTAGGTTTGTCTATATACAATTATTTTATCATTAAAAAAAGATTTCGTCAACGTTATATATTTATCTTATATAAATAATTAACATATACAACCTTAACAAAAACCTCTTTTAGTCTCTAAAATTTTACCTTGTCATATTCCACATTTTTAAGAACTAATCCTTTTGCAGATACTGTTTTCCCTGCCATTTTTCTATCTTTAGATGCTATAATCTGTGCCATATTCGATTTTTTGCCCATTCCGATATCAATTAACGTTCCAACAAGAATACGAACCATATTATATAAGAACCCATTACCCGTCACAGAGAACTCCAAAAACTCCCCGGATTTTCTCAATGAAACCGAATAAATCGTCCTAGTTTTATCCATAACTTCTGTATCTGAGGCACAGAAAGCCGAAAAATCATGGTCTCCTTCAAGTTCTTTCATTTCTTCTCGCATCTTCTTTACGTCTATTTTTGAAGGAATTCTTAATGCATTACCATAAAGAGGAATGTCGTAATCGCTACAATACATTTTATAAACATAAGTCTTTTTAGATACGTCATATCTTGCATGAAATTGATCATCAACCATTTGTCCTTTCAAAACTCGAATATCTTCCGGAAGCAACGAGTTTATATATCCTACAAACCCTCTTGGAAATTCTTTACCCGTGCTAAAATGTGCAACTTGTCCAAGTGCACTTACTCCAGCATCTGTTCTTCCACTAGCATAAAGTTTTACTTTTTCACCAAAAATCTTTGCCAAAGCTATTTCCATAACTGACTGAACTGTGGTTTTGTTCTTTTGTTCTTGCCAACCACTATAATTTTTTCCATCGTAACTAAACTTTATGGCGTATTTTTTCATTACTCTTTCCTATTCGCTTATTTTTATAATTTTACCACAACAATAGTAAAAATCCAATAGGTTTTTGTTTTTATCGAAAAATATGGAGAAATTTATAAGCTTTTTGCCAAACAATAGTTAGACGTTTGACTAAAAAACGCAAATTGTCTATAATCAAGATAACATTTTAATTTAGGAGATATTATGGCAAAAATAACTATTGATGGCAACACCGCCGCAGCCGAAATCGCATATGCTTGTAGCGAAGTTGCAGCTATATACCCTATCACACCATCTAGCACAATGGCAGAAATTGCCGATGCGAAAAGTTGTGCAGGAGAAAAAAATATTTTTGGAGAGACCGTAAAGGTAGTCGAAATGCAGTCTGAAGCAGGTGCCGCTGGAACCGTTCATGGCTCTTTGAGTGCAGGTGCACTGACAACGACGTTTACTTCTAGCCAAGGTTTGCTCTTGATGATTCCAAATATGTATAAAATTGCTGGAGAACTTTTACCAACAGTTTTTCATGTAAGTGCAAGAGCTATTGCAACTCACGCCCTCAGTATTTTTGGAGACCACTCCGACGTTATGGCAACACGCCAAACTGGATTTGCGATGTTATGTTCAAATAGTGTACAAGAAGCAATGGACCTCGCCCTAATTTCACACATAGCAACACTAAAGACCTCTGTTCCATTTTTGCATTTCTTTGACGGATTTAGAACCAGCCATGAATTAAACACAATTGAAGATATTGATAAGGCAGATATCAAAAAACTCATGCCTATGGATAAGATAAATGAGTTCAGACAACGTTCATTGTCTTCTGCTCACCCTCATCAACAAGGAACATCTCAAACCCCCGATATCTTCTTCCAAAACAGAGAGGCTTGTAACTATTTCTATGACTCTACCCCTACCATAGTTGAAAGTGTAATGAAAGACTTTGGCACACTTATTGGCAGAAAGTATACACTTTTTGACTATATTGGAAGTAAAACAGCCGAAAATGTTATAGTTATGATGGGAAGTGGTGCAGAAACTTGTGAGAGCACCATCGAATATTTGAATGATAAAATGGGACAAAATTATGGTCTTATCAAAGTAAGATTGTATCGTCCATTCAGTATAAAACATTTCGTTTCAGCATTGCCAAAGACTACAAAAAAGATTGCCGTGTTAGACAGGTGTAAAGAGCCGGGAGCAGCCGGAGAACCATTATACAAAGACGTTATCTCTGCCCTAGCAGAAGCCGGACGTGGAGATATAAAAGTAGTTGGTGGAAGATATGGTCTTGGTAGTTTTGAATTTACTCCAACCATGGTGAATGCCGTGTTCGACAACCTCAAATTGAACAACTCAAAAAATCATTTTACTGTTGGTATTGATGATGACATGACAGAAACCAATATTCCAATCAAGAAACAAATATCTATTGAAAACAATGTTACATCTTGCAAGTTCTTTGGATATGGTGGAGATGGAACAGTTAGTGCGAATAAAAACAGTATAAAAATTATTGGAAACAAAGCCGGGCTTTATGGACAGGCTTATTTCGAATATGACAGCAAGAAAACTGGCAATGCCACTATCACCCATTTACGTTTTGGTAAGAACAAAATAAATGAAAGTTATTTATTAACCAACATTGACTTTGTTGCTTGTCATAACCAAACATATCTTTCAAAGTTTGATTTATGTGCAGGATTAAAGAAAAACGGCACTCTTCTTATCAATACTGGTTGGGACGTAAACGAATTAGACAAAATTATTCCAGCGTCCTTAAAACGAGAGATTGCAAACAAAAATATCAAAGTATATACAATCAATGCAACTGAAATTGGTAAAGAATTGGGATTGGGTAGTAAAATAAACCTTATCATGCAATCAGCATTCTTCAAATTGTTAAATATCATTCCTTTTGAAGTAGCTAAGGCTGAGATGAAAAAATATGCCGAAATAAGTTACGGTAAAAAGGGACCTGAAATACTAAAGATGAACTTCTCTGCCATAGACTCTGCAGAAAGTGAAATCAAACAAGTATCCTACCCTTCTTCTTGGAAAACGGCAACGGATAAAATCGAAACAGATAAAGAAAAGAACGAATACTATAGAGACTTTATCAAGCCTATTGAAAGTTTACACGGAAGCGAAATGCCTGTTAGCGCATTCGATGTTAGAGGTTTTGTGCCTACCAACACTTCCAAACTAGAAAAAAGAGGCATAGCCGACAGTATCCCATGTTGGAAAAGCGAAAACTGTATTCAATGTAATATGTGTAGTTTTGTATGCCCTCACGCAGCAATTAGACCATATTTGACAAAGTCATTAACCAAAAAACCAAAAGATTTGCAGACATTACCAGCAACAGCTGAACCAGATAAACAATTCACTTTGCAGGTAAGCCCTCTAGATTGTACCGGTTGTAACCTTTGTGAAAAAATCTGTCCTGCAAAAAATAAAGCATTACAAATGATGCCAATGGAAGAAGTAATGCAACGCGAACTTGAGCATTACAACTATATTTCTGCACAAAAACAAGTAAAAAGCGATAGATTTGCAGCAACAACAGTAAAAGGAAGTCAATTTAACAAACCTTACTTTGAGTTCAGTGGGGCTTGTGCAGGTTGTGGCGAGACTCCATATATTAAAGTTATTAGCCAATTGTTCGGAGACAGAATGATAATGGCAAATGCAACCGGTTGCAGCAGTATATACGGTGGCAGTTCCCCTGCTTGTCCATTTTCAAAAGATGATTCTGGAAGAGGTATCGCTTGGGCAAACAGTTTGTTTGAAGACAATGCTGAATTCGGTTTTGGAATCAAACTCGGTAATGAAGTCAAGAGAGACAAACTCATCGCATTATTACAAGAAATATCCGAAACATCATCAACAACCTTCAAAAACACTGTAAACAAGTTCATAAAAGCAGAAAATAAAGATGAACAGCAACAATATTCATACCAGATTGAAAGTATGTTATCTACAGAAAAAATAACTCCAGCTAAAAAGAAAGAGTTATTAAGCGTTCTTGATTCTGCTGTAAATGAAAGTATTTGGATTGTTGGCGGAGATGGTTGGGCATACGATATCGGATTCGGAGGACTAGACCACGTTGTTGCCAGTGGCAAAAACGTAAATATCCTTGTTTTGGATACCGAAGTATACAGCAACACTGGTGGACAAGCAAGCAAGGCAACCCCTATGGGTGCTGTTGCAAAATTTGCAAGTAAAGGAAAAAGAACAAAGAAGAAAGACCTTGCCCTCATGTTAACAACATATGGAGACGTATATGTTGCTAAAGTATCAATGGGCGCAAATATGGGTCAATTCTTAAAGGCAGTTACAGAGGCAGAAAATTTTGATGGACCATCAGTAATAATCGCATACGCCCCATGTATAAATCATGGAATAGACATGTCAAATAGTCAACTTGAGATGAAAAAAGCCGTAGAAAGTGGATATTGGCAACTCTTTAGATATAATCCAGAACTCAAGAAACAAGGACAAAATCCATTCATTCTAGACAGCACTCCAACAGGCGATTTTATGGAATTTGTAAAAGGCGAAAACCGTTACAAATCGCTTATAAAACAAGCACCTGAAATTGCAAACGAGCTATTGGAAGACTGTAAGAAACAAGCCGAGGACACGTATCAAACATACAAAACCCTCAGCGAAAAGAAATAACATTCATACATGCACATACAAACAAAAAAAAGACTAGCAACTGCTAGTCTTTTTATTTTTTACTCTGTCCTGTTACTTTTAATGTTTTATTAGGTTGTAATATTGTCAATTTCTTTACAGTTAGCCCAACGAGAGGTTTTTCCTCAGGATTTTGTGGGTCCAACTTTTCAGACTGTATTCTATTTAACACGCTAAGGATTTCTCCGTTAGATATACCACACCCTTCTTGCATTATTATGGCACGGCTAGTTATTTCCCATGGACGTTCAGGGTTGTCATTTTTCTTTCCTATCAACATATTTTTATGTTTTACAATAATATCAAATCCTGGAATACTAGTTCTCATCGTCATTTCAAAGTTTGGAGTATAAATAAGCTCTTCCCAAACAGTTTCATTCTGTTGGTCTCCACTTAAAGCAACTGTCGAACCTCCAAGAAAGGCATAGAATAAACATCTTTCACATACGCTTTCTATTTCTGCATGGCCGGTCACAGAAGGCCTTTCGAACTTCATAGGAATATAGTCAAATTTGTCTATAACTGATTCTTGAACCTCTATCCCTGCCTTTTCGAGCAAATCTAATATTCTTTCTGAATCATCATTCTTCTGAATTAAAGCCATTGGCACATTAAACTTTTCTTTTGGGAAAGCTATACGAACTGGGACTCCGTCCTTATAAAATACGAGGGCATTTTTGAATTGTGGCTGTTTTTCTTCCTTAATTCCCTTTATTTCAAAAACTGTTTTTACTTGTGGCAAAAATTCGATGCTATCATAAATAAACTTGCCATCTTTATATCCGTCCATAAAAGCACTTGCGATGTCTTCGCAACTACATTCGGTCCAAACATCAATATTTTCTATAACCTTGTTTGCCATTTTTGTATTTTCCTCTCTAATGTTTATATTATAACATAAAAAAGCGCTCATTTCAATACCTATTTTGCCCATTTCACAAACAAAAAAGGTTCTTTCGAACCTTTTTTATTATTTTCTAAATGTTGATTTTGCTACTTTTACAATATTCTCTACTGTAAATCCAAAGTGTTGTTTCAAAGCACCGACCGATGCACTTTTGCCAAACTGATCTAAACAAATGGCATCTCCATTTGCCATATATTTACCCCAAGACAAAGAACTTCCCATTTCTACAACAACTATTTTAGAGTCTTTTGCCAAAACTTTATTTTTGTACGACTCAGATTGTTCTTCAAACAATTTTGTACAAGGTATGGATACAACTCTTGTATTTACACCTTTTTTCCATAATTCTTGTTGTGTTTCAAGCGCCAACTCTATTTCACTTCCACAGCTCATCAATATTCCATTTAACTTGCCCTTTTTCTCGTTAGATATAATATATCCACCTTTAAGAGCGTCTTCCATATCGTTATCATGGTTTTTTACGTTATTTCTGCTTTGAACTATTGCTGTTGGATATTTTGATGTCATAGCAAACATATATGCTGCTTTTGTTTCATTAAAATCTGCAGGTTTGAACATATATGCATTTGGTATAGCCCTCATCATTGTCAATTGGTCAATCGGCTGATGAGTTGGGCCATCTCCACCTGCCTCTAATCCATCATGTGAAAATAAATACATAACAGGTTGTTCCATTAACGCACTCATTCTCATTGCTGGCTTTAGATAATCGCTAAATATAGTGAAAGTACTTACAAAAGTCCTCAATCCACCATATAGACTTATTCCATTTGCAATGGCTGACATGGCAAACTCTCTAACTCCATAGAAAATGTTTCTGCCCTTATCCTCAATATTGAAGTTGCCACCATCAGCAATAAATGCTTTTGTACTTTTACTTACGTCTGCCGTTCCTCCGATAATATTTTCATAGAACTTGCAAATTTCATTAAATACAATATGCCCTGCATCACGTATGCTCATTTCTCTGTCAGAGGTCAACTTCTCAAGAATAGTTTTCACTCCAGAAAAATCTCCACCCATAAATCTCTGCAACTTCACATAATCAGTTGCATATTTTTTCTGATATTCCTTGAGTTTGCTGTCCCAAGATTTTTGAACATCAGCATATCTTTTTTGAATTTTCTTTATCTCTTTAAGAACACTTGGTAAAATCTCAAATGGTTTGTTTGTTATTTCAAATGTCTTTTTTAAGTTCTCAAACTCTTCTGGCAACAACATGAAATTGTGAGCGTTTGGAGTTCCTACTTGTTTTGTTCCATAACCTATTTCCGAATGAACAATAACCAAACTTGGTTTGTCAGATTTCTTTGCTTCTTTGATTGCCAAACTTATTTGGTCAACGCTATTGCCATCTTTAACATCTATAACATTGAAACCAAAACCCTCGTAAACCTTTTTCGTATTCTGTGTAAAATCCACACTGGTCTTGCTGTCCATAGATGATTTGTTTTCATCATAAATAACTATCAATTTATTAAGTCCTAAAGTTCCTGCCAAACTAAGGGCTTCGTTTCCAACACCTTCCATTAAACAGCCATCTCCAACAAGTGCATAAGTATAGTTATCTATCAACTTTATGTCAGGTTTGTTGAATGTTTCTGACATAAACCTCTCTGCTATTGCCATTCCAACAGCACTTGCTACTCCCTGACCAAGTGGACCTGAAGCACAATCAACGCCCGGAGTTCCCAACTCTGGGTGCCCCGGGGTAATACTATCAAGCACTCTAAACTTTTTCAAATCCTCTGTTTTTATATCATATCCAAACATGTGCAAGGTTGCATATAATAAAGCACTTCCATGTCCAGCAGACATAACAAACCTATCTCTAAAAATAGAGTTGGCATTGTCTGGGTTCACATTCATTCCATCAGCATAAAGTGAATACATAATAGGCGCAGCAGATAATGCTATACCAATATGTCCTCCCTTTGCGTTATTCACAAGGTCACAACTTAAAACTCTTAAATTGTTTACTGCAGAATCGTTTATTTTCATATTCGCTCTCCTTAATTGTATTTATGACTTGCAAGGTCTTGCAATATCTGGTTTATTATTTTCCGTTTGTTAAAACAATCTATTTCTATTTGAAAGTCACATATATTTCTACAAAACTCCCCTCTCTCATTGTACACCAACATTTGTGAGTCAAAGTCTTCCGGTTTGTTTTCTTCTTTCTTATATAACTTCATCAACAAGTTGTATGGAATATCTAAAAATATGATATAAGCTGCCTCGTTTACAACTTTTGCATTGTCGCCCCTCAAAAACATTCCCATATCCATTGTGATTATGGCATTGTCAAATGAAAACAACGTTTTTAGTTTGTCGTTTTCCAATGTTTCAATGTAATCGCTACCAACTATTTGTTTAGCCTCCATCACGTTTATCAGGTCAAACTCCAACATTTCATTTACACTAGCATAAAACATATCCAATTTATACGCTAACATTTTTGAAATGTTTATAGTAAACTCTGGTGCTAATCCTACAACACATAAATTTGACTTCATAAAATATGCTCCACCTTTATTATA
>CAYJCC010000010.1:0-12391 GCA_964368655.1 uncultured Lachnospiraceae bacterium
GAATAAACGATATTGTTGCAGAAATAGAAAGACAACTTGGACCATTAAAAAAACAATCTGAAGTTGCTAAAAAATATCTCGAATTAAAAGAACAGTTAAAGTTGCAAGAAGTGAATGCTTATTTGCATCAATATGACTTTTCTGCAAGTAACAAGGAAGAGATAACATACAAGATAGATCAACTTGCAAAGGAATTGCAAGAAAGACAAAAAGAACTTGATTCTGTTATACAGAATTACAACGAATCTTTTGACAAGATAAATCACATTGATGATGACATAACAAAATTGAGAGATAGAGTTCTTATCATCACTGTTGGTATGGAGAAAAAAGCAGGAGAGGGAAATCTTCTTCGTGAAAAATTAAGAAATTGTGAAGCCGAAAAGGACAGATTAGAAGGCTTGATTAAAAAGTTTGAGAAAGACCTTATCATGGGCAATGACTCTTTGCGTAGAGCAAGAGAAACAAAGGAAGAAAAGTCTCAAGAATTGGCTCAATTAAGGCAAAAATTAGTAGAAGTTGAAGGCATATATAACAAGATTTCTACCGACTTAAGCACAAATGAAAACGAGGCACAAGAAGCTCAGAGTAAAATTTTTGATGCCCTCAGTAAGCTGGGGGACGTTAAAGCACAGATATCTGCGTTGGAAGCAGAAACTGCGTCATACAATAATCAGTTAGAAGAGTTTGAAACAGCGTTAAAAACCACAAAAGGAAAGGCTCAGGATTCGTCTGCAGTATTGAAAATATCCCAAGAAAACCTTTCAAATTTGGATAGCAAGATTAACCATTCAAAGATTATCGTAGAAGAGTTAACAACTGAACAAAATCAAAAAATGGAAGAGTTGAAAGAGGTTGAAATCCGTATCAACGAAACTAACAGTAATCTGTTTAGTATGCAGCATCGTAAAAAGATGTTGGAAGACATGCAAAAGGAATACGAAGGGTATTTTGGTAGCGTTAAAAGATTATTGATGGACGCTGAACAGAACAAAGAATTAAAACAAAAGGTTGTTGGAGTTCTCGCATCTTTGATTAAGGTTCCAAAAAAATTCGAAGCAGCAATTGAAATGGCGCTTGGTAGTGCTGTTCAAAACATTGTTACATACACGGATAATGGGGCAAAAGACCTTGTTGGATATTTGAAAGCCAAGGAATATGGACGTGCTACATTCTTGCCTATAAACAGTGTAAAACCTAGGGCATTAGACAATTATTATAGAAACTATTTGAAAGCAAAAGGTGTTCTTGGAGTTGCTAGTGAACTGATTGAATACGATAAACAAATCGACGGGATTATCAGTAATTTACTTGGAGCAACAGTTGTCTGTGATGACTTGACTAGTGCTGTTGAAGTTGCAAAAGCAAGTAGTTATGGATTCAGAATTGTTACACTTGATGGGGACGTTATTTCTCCACAAGGAAGTATTTCTGGTGGTAGTAAAAAAGCCCAAGTTGCAAACCTCTTGAGCAGAGAAAGCAATATTGATGAGGCTCAAAAAGTTATAAATAAGTTGGAAACAGATTTGAGACAATTAAAACCTTTACAAGCTGAATTAGTTGGTAAGGTAAATAGTTTGACAGAACAACTGAGACATGAAACTGAAATTCTTCGTGCAAACGAAATTTCTCATGCAACTGAAAGTGAAAGATGTGATAAACTTTCTCAAATTGTCAATGATTTAGATGCCGAACAGAATAGCATACAGGGCAATATTGCAAAGGTGAAACAGGTTTTGGCGACGATTAGGGCAGAACAAGAAAAGATTAGTCTTTTGAAAGAAAACTATGCCGTAAGTACTGAGGCCATTGAGAAAACAGAGTTTAGCGAGTTGCGTAAAAAGAGAGATGAATACAGTTTATTATTAGCAAACATAAGAGTTGAAATAGCACAAATTGAAGCTGTTTTATTGACTTCAGATGGTGAAATCGAAAGATTGGCATCAGAGATAGAAAATATAGAGGAGTCATTAAAAGAAGATAGACAAAATCTTGCAAATAACAATAATATTTTGAACACTCTTAACGAGATAAAAAATGAATCACAATCTCAAACGAGCGAGACAGAAGTTTCAGAACTTGAAGATGCAAAGAAGAGACTTGCAAGTTTGGACGAATACAAAAACCAACTTCAAACCAACCTTCGAGCATTAGAAGAGCAAAGAATGGACTTGGGTGGGGTAGTTAATAGAATCCAAGATAAAAAATATCAACAAGAATTAAATCTCAGTAAGATAGATAGCGATATTGAAGCTATGCAAGAAAGAGTTTGGAGCGAATATGAACTTACTTATGAAAGTGCTGCAGACTATCGTATTGAAGACTTTAACATTAAAAATGGTATGGCTTTAATTAGCAAATTAAAGAGAGAAATTGCTGGTTTAGGTAATGTAAACGTTAATGCCATTGAAGACTGTAAAGCTCTTGAGGAAAGATTTGGAAATATGTATAATCAAGCACAAGACCTCATACAAGCTGAAGCAGATTTGAAAAAGATTATTAAAGAACTTTCTACGGAAATGGAAAACCGTTTTGAGTCAGAGTTTAACAAGATAAATGAGAACTTTGGAAAAGTGTTCAAAGAATTGTTTGGTGGTGGAACTGCAAAGTTGCAACTCACAGAAGCCGAGGATTCTCTTGATGCAGGTGTAGATATTATTGCAGAACCACCAGGAAAGAAACTCAGTAACATAACCTTGTTAAGTGGTGGAGAAAAGGCTCTTACAGCCATAGCAATATTGTTCGCTATTTTGCGTTTGAAACCAATGCCTTTCTGTCTCTTGGACGAAATTGAGGCAGCCCTTGACGAGGCTAACGTAGATAGATTTGCTAAATATTTGCAAAGATATTCAAGCGAAACTCAATTTGTTGTTATCACTCACAAAAAGCCAACTATGGAACATGCAGATGCTCTTTATGGTGTTACAATGGAAGAAAAGGGAGTAAGTAAGGTTGTGTCTGTAAAACTTGCAGATGCATTGAAAAATACAGAACAGGTAGGTTAATATGGGTTTATTTTCAAAACTGATAAATGCAATCTTTCATAAAGAATTAGACGATGAATTTTATGAAGACCTCGAGTACGCTTTGATAAGTGCCGATATGGGCGCTGTTGCCAGTAGCGAATTGGTAGAGAGAGTCAAAAAGGAAGCAAAAAAAGAAAAAATCAAGAAGATTGATGACTTGAAAGATTTCATGCGTGAAGAGATGGAAGATATGCTTGATATCGACGAGGAAGATGAAGACGAACCTTGTCTTATAACTTTTGTTGGAGTGAATGGAGTTGGTAAAACAACTAGCATTGGCAAAATGGCATACAACCTCAAACAAGACGATAAATCAGTTTTATTAGTGGCTGCAGATACTTTTAGGGCTGCTGCAACTGAACAACTTACAATGTGGGCAGAACGCTCCAAAACACGTATTGTTAAGTACGATCAGGGTGCAGACCCAGGTGCCGTTGTATACGATGGAATCGCTAGTGCTTTAGCGAAAGGTGACGACTATGTGTTAGTTGACACTGCTGGAAGATTGCACAATAAGGCAAACCTTATGGAAGAATTGAAAAAGGTAAACAAAATCATTGATAGAGAATGGGTGGCAAAAGGACATAAACACTTAAACTATCTTGTAATAGATGCAACAACGGGACAAAACGCACTTGCCCAAGTTGAAGCGTTTAACGAAGTTTGCAAAATTGACGGAGTTGTCCTTACCAAGCTTGACGGAACAGCAAAAGGTGGGATAGTGTTTGCTATCACTCAAGAATATGGTATTCCTGTCCGTTATGTTGGAGTAGGAGAGGGTATAAAAGACTTGAAAGAGTTCGATGCAGAAGACTTCGTAAAAGAAATAATATAAAAATAAAAGATGGTAATTAAACCATCTTTTTTTTGTTATTTTTTATCTATTTTGTCTGGGTTGTTAGCAACTTCTTTTTTCTTGAAAATCTTTGAGCCTTTTTCTTTTATGTAACTGAAACTTTTATATAAATGTTGGTCCTGCCATTTCTCTGTAATGGCTTCATATATCAACGTAACTATTATGGCGATTCCTATCATCATAAATCCAACTACCCACCAAGTTAGAGGAGTACCTTCTAATAGTGGCTCGTTTAAGTACATGTTGTTTTCATAATTAAATGTTTGATTAGAGAACACTCCATACACAACCATAAACGCAAAACCTATTACAAGTCTAGGAACTTTATCTAACGTAGGTCTGCAGTATTTTAGTGCTACGCAGAGCATTGGTAGGGTTACCATAAGGGAGTGGTAGAAGTAACTTATAATTGTGTTATCTACATCTATCTGCCCAATATCATCGCCCGATAATATTGTAATAAGTCCATCCATAAATCCAGCGAAAAGGGCATAGAATAAATTTTTGCTGTCTTTTTTGCAGAACAATACAAATAATGGTAAGATGAATCCCATTGTGCTACAGAAAGTGTTTGGTAAAAATTCTAGAAAAGTTGGAGTCCAATCGTTATATATAAATCGAGAAATTATTGTGCCGAACAAGGTTATTCCAGCAGTTATTTTTATGACATATACTTTGGACCTTTCGGTTTTTGCATAAATGCAAGATAATGTTATTAGCAACACCATTACTATAACAAAACATGCAAGGACCACCAAATGTGGACCTCCATACGGGGTAGAGTCTACAAAAAACTTTTCAAAATTACTCATAATGTACCTCTATTTTATTATTTTTTATATTCTATAGTAGCATAAAAGGAGGGAATGCGCAAAGTAAATTTATTATTATGTAAAATCAAATAACTGTGTATAAATTTTAGACAGAACAATAATTTTATGTTAAAATAAAAAACAAGAGAGGTAAATTATGTTATTTGATACAGTTCATATATTATATATTACATTCGCACTTTTGGGTACGGTTGGAGCCTTGGTTGGCTTACACTTTATAAAATCTCAAAAGTGGAAAGATTTCGCTCTTAAGGCCTTTGCTTTAACAACAGTTATTGTTCACTTTAGTATCGTTTGGACAAGTTATCTTGGGACGGGGACTCCAATAGTCACTCCATCTATTCTATTTCCAGTGTTTTTCTGTAACCTTGCAATGTATATGTTACTTGTTGCAGCATTCTGGAAAAACAAAAGCACAAAATTGTTTGAGTGGATTGCAACCTTTGCGGCATACGCAGGTATCATTGGTGGGCTTGTAACTACTTTTTATCCAGACTTTTATACTGCTAACCCAAACGTTGGAGATTGGTTGGTATTGCGTAGCATGATTGACCACACAACAATGTTAATTGGCTGTCTATTCTTATTTGTTGGTGGATATATTAAACCTCGTGTTTACAATATGTTGCCTCTGTGTGTTGGTTTGTTATTCTCCGGACTTGTAGGGGTTATAATCAATGGAATATTTTCACTTAGTGGACTTCCAGCACAAAACTCCATGTACTTACAAAATCAGCCATAGACGGCATTGGCTTCTTCAATGCGTGGGGATTGGCATTACTTGTGGTGGTTGTAGTATTTGCCTTTACTGTCATATATGAATTTTGTGCCTATAAAAAGGAAGATAGGTGGTACAAACACTTGCCTTTCAAAAAGAAGGATAAGACAGAACAGCCTAAATAATTATATAGAAAAGAGTTGACAAGACTCTTTTTTTATTATATACTGTGTAAAGTAAAAATACTTTACAGAGGAGAGACCTTGGGAATAGAAGTAAACATTGAGGTTTGTACGTTGTTTGATATGTATGGCAATATGCTGACAGAGAAGCAACAACAGATAGTAAAGGACTATTACTTTTGCAATACATCGTTGTCAGAACTTGCAGAGATATACGGGGTATCTAGACAGGCTGTTAGGGATATTCTTAATAGGAGTGTTCAGACATTGCATGATTGCGAAAACAAACTTGGTATTGTTTCAAAAACTGAAAAGGTTATGAAAGAATTAAGCGCTTTATATAAAGCCGAAGACAGTACTATGCAAAAGCAGAGAATACAACGAATTATAGATAAAATAAAGGAGTAGAAGAGTGGCATTATTCGGGTCGTTAAGTGAAAAATTAGGACACGTATTTAGCAAGATAACCAAGAAAGGTGTTTTGACTGAATTGGAAATCAAGAATGCAATGCGTGAAATCAGAATTGCCTTATTGGAAGCTGACGTTAACTATCTTGTCGTAAAAGACCTTGTTGCAAAGATAAGTGAAAAGTGTAGTGGAGAAAGAGTCATGAAGAGTCTTACTCCGGGGCAACAAGTAATAAAGATTGTTAATGAAGAACTTACAGAACTTATGGGCAATACAAATAGTAAGTTGCAAGTTTCAAGCAATCTTCCAACCGTAATACTTATGGTAGGTTTGCAGGGAGCAGGTAAAACAACAATGTGTGGGAAACTTGCAAAGAGTTTGAAAAAACAAGGCAAGAAACCATTATTAGTTGCGTGTGATATATATCGTCCAGCAGCTATAAATCAGTTAAAAGTGGTGGGCAAGAGCGTTGATACGGAAATCTATGACGAGGGGACAAATAAACCTCAAAAGACGGCAGTAAATAGTATCAATTATGCGAAGAAAAAGGGATATGATACTGTTATTGTCGATACTGCTGGTAGATTGCATATCAATGAAGAATTGATGGACGAACTTAAGCAAGTGAAGAAAGCAACCAATCCAACAGAGATATTGTTGGTAGTAGACAGTATGACTGGACAAGACGCTGTCAATGTTGCACAGACATTTAATGAGCAACTCGATATAACGGGAGTTGTGTTAACAAAATTAGATGGAGATACGAGAGGTGGTGCTGCGTTAAGTATTAAAGCAGTTACTGGAAAACCAATCAAGTTCTGTTCTGTTGGTGAAAAGATGGACGACCTCGAGGCTTTCTATCCAGACAGAATGGCATCTAGAATCTTGAACATGGGCGATGTCCTCACTCTTATAGAGAGAGCACAGGAAAACGTTTCTAAAGAAGAAGCAGAAGCCATGGAGAAGAAGTTTAGAGAAAACTCATTTACATTTGATGATTATCTAAAACAGTTTGAACAGATAAAGAAGATGGGAAACGTATCTGACTTATTGGCGATGATTCCGGGGGCGAACAAACTAAATATTCCACAGGATAGTGTCAGCGATGAGCAGTTGGCGAAAAACAAGGCTATTATCCAAAGTATGACGAAAAAGGAACGTAACAATCCAGATATCATAAATGGAAGTCGCCGAAAGAGAATTGCACAGGGTAGTGGGGCTACAATACAAGACGTTAACATCTTATTAAAGCAATTCTATCAGACCAAAGACTTTATCAAAATGTATGGTAAAGGTGGCGGGAAAAAGGGATTCAAATTCCCTTTCTAAAATAATGGTTACAATTGAGGGAGACCTCGTGTAAATAAAAAACAAAAGGAGAAAGAAGATGGCAGTAAAAATCAGATTGACAAGACTTGGAGACAAAAAATCACCATTCTATAGAGTTGTTGTTTCAGATTCAAGAACAGCTAGAGATGGAAAGGTTATCGAGAACGTTGGAACATACAACCCACTCGTAAATCCAATCGAAGTTAAAATCAACGGAGAAAGAGTTAAGTACTGGTTATCACAAGGTGCACAACCAACAGAAACTGCAAAGACCTTACTTGTAAAAGAAGGAATCATTGCAAAACCAGTAAAGAAATCTGCTCCAAAGACAGACAAAAAGAAAAAAGAAAGCAAGTAATAGGAGATAACAATGGAAGAATTAGTAAAGTATATTGTTAAGAATCTTGTTACTAATGTAGACGACGTAAAGGTTGCAACAGAAGAGGACGGAGATGTAACAATTATCCGTGTTAATGTGAACCCAAGCGACGTTGGAAAGGTAATTGGAAAAAACGGAAAAGTTGCTACATCTATCCGTGCTATTGTAAAATCTGCAAGTGGCAAGAGTGGAAAGAGATATATCGTAAAGATAGACAACTAGGAGGCGTGTTATGTTAGTGAAAATCGGAGCAATAACAAAACCTCAAGGATTACGCGGAGAATTTCGTGTAAAAGTTTTTGAAATAGATTACTTTGATGAAATGGACAATGTTGAAATTGACGCAAAGGAATATAAAGTAGAAAAGTTTTCTGTACGACCAAAGTTTGCAGTGCTCAAGGTTGCAGGAGTTGATACCTGTGAAGCAGCTGAAGAATTACGAGGATTGGCTATAATGGCTGAAAAACGTGCAGCTAGACCTTTGAAAAAGGGTGAGTACAAGAAAGATAGTTTGATTGGAAAAAAGATTATTTCTGCAAAAGGCAAAGTGTTTGGAGAATTGATTTCTGTAGATAGTTTTGGAGCAGCAGACGTGTTTACTGTAAAGAAACCTAACGGAGATGAGTTTTCTTTTCCACACGCTAGAAATGTTGTAGTAAGCGTTGAAGAAGATATTGTTGTTGATGAAAAAGTTTTGAAAGAAGTGAGTATGGATTTATGAGAATAGATGTGTTGACCCTGTTCCCAGAAATGTTTGATGGCTTAAAACATAGTATTGTCGGAAAAGCTCTCGACAAAAATCTTTTTGATCTTCGTTTAACCAATATTCGTGATTTTTCGAAGAATAAGCACAAACAAGTCGATGATTATCCGTATAGTGGAGGAGAGGGCATGGTTATGATGCCAGAACCTCTTTATGATGCTATTCAGAGTGTTCGTACAGAACAGAGTCACATAATATATCTCACACCAAAAGGAACTCCATTAAAACAATCAAGGGTTGAAGAATTATCTAAAATGGACAACCTAGTTTTTATTTGTGGGCATTATGAAGGAATAGACGAAAGAATAATCGAACTTTGTGTGGACGAGCAAATCAGTATAGGAGATTATGTGTTGACGGGTGGTGAGTTACCAGCAATGGTTCTTATAGACGCAATCAGCAGGCATATTCCAGGAGTTTTGGGCAATAGTGATAGCGCAATCAATGAGAGTTTTAGTGATGGGGAACTTGAATACCCACTTTATACAAGACCACAAGAATTTATGGGGCTAAAAGTCCCAGATGTTTTGTTGTCAGGTAACCATGCAGAGATTGAAAAGTGGAAAAAACAACAGAAAAAAATAGAGACGGACAAGTATCGTAAAGACTTACTCAAGTAAGGAGAAAGCCATGATAGAGATAGACAAGCAAACCATAATTGATATGCAACTCATAGACTTTATGAAAGTTTATAACAAAACCAGAGAGGGATATGTTGCATACTCGGCTGGGAAAACAGTCACCCCTCCATTTATGTGCATGGATATACCAAATGAAGATGGTTCGTACAGAGGAGACTATCATATAAAAGCAGGGTACATTGTTGGAAGCAAACATTTTGTTGTAAAACTTTCAGGATATTTCCCAGGCAATAAACAAAAAGGAATGTCTACCGATGGTGGTGGTGTTCTTGTCTTTGATTCTCAAACAGGACAAATAGTGTCCATGATAAAAGACGAAGGATATTTAACGGCGTACAGAACCGGAGTTGCTGGTGCAATTGCTACAAAACAATTAGCACGACCAGATAGTAAGATTGTTGCTGTTTTGGGTTGTGGAAATCAAGCTCGCATGCAAATTCGTGCTTTAATGCAAGTTATGCATGGAATAACAACGATACATGTTTGTGGACGTTCAATGGACGAATTAGAGAAGTATGTTCAAGATATGTCTAAAGAGTTTCCAAAATTGAAAATAATCCCATTTTTAAGCTTTGAAAAGGGAGTTGCTGATGCAGATATAATATATACAACTACTACAAGCAGCGAACCGATTTTGAAAAGCGAATGGGTAAAAGAAGGCACTCATATTACAGCCGTTGGGGCATGTCAGCCGGGACAACAAGAACTTGACCCTGCGATATTTGGTAGAGCAAGTATGATTGTTGCCGATTCAAGAGAGATGACAGCACAGAACGGGGAGATCCATTATGCTTTAGATGGAAAGATTATAAAACCATCTCAAGTTATGGAACTCGGAGAGGCTATTTCTAAAAAAGTTACAAGAGGGAAAGGGGATATTACAGTTTGTGATTTAGTTGGTCTTGGTTTTCAAGATGCTGTTATTGCTGACCTTGTATGTCAAAAATATTTTTCTAGAAGAAAGATTGTTAAATAAGGAGGGCGTATGTTAATACAATGGTTTCCGGGGCATATGACCAAAGCCTTGAGAATGATGGAAAAAGAACTCAAAGTTGTGGACGTGATTGTCTATGTTTTAGATAGTCGTGCACCTTTTTCTTGTGTTAATCCAAAACTGAATACCTTTGTAGAAAACAAGCCAGTCATATATGTATTTAATAAGACGGATATGGCAGATGAAAAAAAAGTTGACGCTTGGATGAAATATTTTTCTACCAAAGGAAAATGCTTAAAACTAAACAGTGTCCAAAGTGGTACAGCGAAAAAAATCGAGAAAGCAATGCTTGAACTTATGAAAGAAAAAATAGACCGTAAAAAAGAAAGAAATATTAATGCTTTCTTGCGTGGTATTGTCATAGGCGTACCAAACTGTGGAAAGAGTACCATAATAAATAATTTATGTAATAAGGGCAAAACACAGACGGGGAATAAACCGGGTGTAACCCGTGGAAAACAATGGGTTCGACTAAGTAGTGGAATCGAAATGTTGGACACCCCAGGGACTCTCTGGCCGGCTTTTGATAACTCGTATGTTGCACAGCATTTGGCATATATCGGTTCAATCAGAGATGAAGTTTTGGATATTCCAGAATTGAGTGTTGAGTTGATAAAAGAGATGATGCAAATGTATCCCAACACGCTTGAGGAGAAATACAAGATTGAGATTGGAGATAGCACTCCACTTGAAGTTTTGGAAAAAATATGCAAGTCTAGAGGGTATATGTTAAAAGGTGCTGAATACGATTATGACAGAGCAAGTATGGCGCTCATAAACGATTTTAGGAAAGGCAAACTTGGACAAATAACAATTGAAGATGTTAGCCAAATAAAGAAGTTGACTGTTAAAGATAGAAAGAAAGTAGTGGAGAAATAATACAGATGAAAGAGCAAAAAGATATGTTAATCTTTGAGAGAAAACGTCAAGCCAGTGGTTGCAAGTATATTGCAGGTATGGACGAGGCAGGACGTGGACCACTTGCTGGACCAGTATCTTGTGCTTGTGTCATTATGCCTCTTGATGAGGATGAAATCATCATGGGAGCAGATGACAGTAAAAAATTGTCTCCAAAGAAGCGCGATGAATTATATGACAAAATTATAAGTACGGCACTCGCGTATAAAGTTGTATTTGTTGATGAGAAGGTTATTGACGAGATAAATATTCTTGAAGCAACAAAGAAGGGAATGATGGAGGCATATAATGGATTATCTATCAAACCAGATGCGTTATTGGTAGACGCTGTAAAATTGCCGATTGCGAATAGCGAAGGGATAATTGGTGGAGATGCGAAAAGCTATTCCATTGCCTGTGCTTCAATTTTGGCGAAAGTAACGAGAGACAGATATATGGTAGAAATGTCCGGGAAATATCCCGAATACAACTTTCAAAAACATAAAGGGTACGGGACAAAAGAACATATTGAGGCCATAAAAAAATATGGCAAATGCAAAATGCATAGAGATACTTTTATAAAAAATTTTATAAATAAGTAGGAAAATGAAAGTAAAAGAGTTTAACAAAGATACGGGTAATACCGGAGAAAAAATGGCAGTTAAGTACTTGAAAAGTATCAAGTATAAAATTATTGAAACCAATTATTCTAATAAAATTGGAGAAATAGATATAATTGCTCAAGACAAGAAAACGACTGTGTTTATTGAGGTTAAGACAAGAAAAACGGAAAAGTTTGGTTTACCTCGTGAAGCAGTTGGTTCATATAAACAGAGAAAAATCCGTCAAGTTGCAACCGGATATATGGTAGCAAATGACTTGTTAGATGAACAGGTTAGGTTTGACGTTATTGATATATTAGCAGGTGAGATAACACACATAAAAAATGCATTCTAAAATAAGATTGTCCACAGGAATACAAACTGCATTTTTTACATAAAATAGTTATAAGCAATACATTTTTGTACTAAATATAAACAATTTTTCAAAAATCACTTGCAAAATAAAATACGGTATGGTAATATACTATATCAAATGACTTCGGATGGTCCTCTGTATGAAATAATTACATGAACATCAAGTACAAAATCGAGGAGGTTAAAAGTCATGAACTTGATTGATGCTATAGAAAGAGAAAACTTAAAACCAGAAGTTCCAGACTTCAACGTAGGCGATACCGTTAAAGTATTTGCAAAGATTGTTGAAGGAACAAGAGAAAGAATTCAGGTATTTGAAGGTGTTGTTATAGCTAGACGTAGTGCTAGTGTTAGAGAAACATTTACAGTTCGTAGAATATCTTTTGG
>CAYJCC010000011.1:0-12011 GCA_964368655.1 uncultured Lachnospiraceae bacterium
CAATTGTCATAGGCTTTTGCTCCTAAATTGTTATTTTACTTCTGTAATCCGCAACGGCGTTTCGGATAGCTTCTTCTCCGAGTACAGAACAGTGCAGCTTCTGCTCAGGTAATCCGCCCAAAGCATCTGAGATGTCCTTGTTAGTTATCAGAAGCGCTTCATCAACTGTTTTACCCTTTATGATTTCGGTAGCAACACTAGAAGAAACTATAGCAGCTGCACAGCCAAACGTTTTGAAACTTGCATCTGTTATTACGTCTTTATCATTTATTTTAAGGTACAACTTCATAATGTCGCCACAAGCTTCATTTCCGACTGTACCAATTCCGCTAGCATTTTTTATTTCGCCAACGTTCTTTGGATTCTTAAAAATCTCAATTACTTTTTCGTTGTACATTATTTATCTTCCTTCTTTGTATTTTCTGTTGATTTTAGAGGGCTCATCTTTCTGAGTCTCTTTACATTCTCAACCAAAACACGAACAACATAATCAACATCGTCTCTGGTAATATCGGGTCCGAATGAGAATCTTATTGCTCCGTTTATGTCTTTGTGCGTTAATCCCATGGCTTTCAAAACATGAGACTTTTCAAGAGAACCAGATGCACAAGCCGAACCGGTTGACACAGCAATACCTGCCATATCTAACAACATAAGCAAACTTTCTCCTTCCAAACATCTAAAGGAAATATTAACAATTCCTGGTGCTTTTTGTGAGAAGTTTCCGTTCAACATAATGTCTGGTATTTCATACTCAACTTTCTTGATGAAATAGTTGGTAATACTCTTTAACTTTTTATTGTTCTGTTCAAAATCACGTAAAGTTATTTCCATTGCTTTACCAAATCCAACAACTGCTGGAACGTTGCTTGTACCACCTCTACGATTGAACTCTTGTTCCCCACCATTCATAAACTTACGAATAACTACGCCCTTACGAATATAAAGTGCACCTATGCCCTTTGGTCCATGAATTTTATGTGAAGACATAGAAAGTAAATCTATTTTCATATCCTTAACATCAAAAGGCATAACACTCATAGCTTGTACAGCGTCTGTGTGGAAATATGCGCCATATTCGCTAACAATATCTCCTATTGCCTTTATGTGTTGAATAGTACCTACTTCGTTATTTACAGCCATGATAGAAACAAGTGTGGTATCTCTTCTAATCTCATGAATGAGGTCTTGAATAGAAACCATGCCCTTATCATCAACTGGCAAGTATGAAACTTCAAACCCATCTTTTTCGAGTTCTTTACAACTCTCAAGAATAGCATGATGTTCAATACTACTTACAATAATATGCTTTCCTTTTTTAGCATTTGCATATGCAACACCCTTGATGGCCCAGTTATCTGCTTCTGTTCCACCAGATGTGAAATATATTTCTTTTCTATCGCAGTGGATACTCTTTGCAATAATGTCTCTTGCCTTATCTACACCTGCATTGGCATCTCTACCAAAGCTATGCAAACTGTTACTATTCCCGAAAGTTTCGGTAAAATATGGCAACATTGCGTTGAGTACTTCCCCACTTACTTGAGTGGTCCCTGCATTGTCGAGATAAATTCTTTTCTCCATTTTTTCTCCTACATATATGGCGTAACCATATCTACTATCTGTTTGAATTGTCTAAATCCAACAGACCTTTCACATTCTTCTCCGTTTTTGAAAACTATCATAGTTGGAACAGTCATGACACTGTATTCTTTTGCTAACTCTGTATTCTGGTCAATATCCAACTTTATAATCTGTGCCTTGTCGCCAAATTCTGCAGCCGCTTTGTCCAAAATTCCGGACAACATTTTACATGGCATACACCATGTTCCAAAGAATTCAACAAGTACTGTTGTTTTTGCATTTTTTACTTCGCTTTCAAAATCTGATGAAGTTATGATTTTTACGTCCATTTTTTCTCCTCTTTCTTGCGTTCTGTGATTGTACCACAATTTTTTTATTTTTTCAATACCCACTATAAAATATATTTTTTCAAATCGTATTTTTTAGTTGTATCACTGAATGCTCTTTTTACATAGTTATCATCAATAACAACTTCGGTTAAAGGATTTTCTCCATTTGCGTTGAAACTTATATCTTCCAGTAAGAACTCCATGATTGTATGAAGTCTTCTTGCTCCAATATTTTCACTCGTATCATTTTCACGTTCTGCTATCTCGGAAATTTCCTTGAGTGCTGATTCTGTGAACTTTAGGTCAATATTATCTATTTTAAGCATTTCTTGATATTGCAATGTTAAAGCGTTCTTTGGTTGTGTAAGAATTTTATAGAAATCATCTTTTGTTAAACTACTCAATTCTACACGAATAGGGAAACGACCTTGGAACTCTGGAATTAAATCTTCCACTTTACTGATATGGAACGCACCTGCCGCGATAAACAAAATATAATCTGTCTTAATAATACCGTACTTTGTTGTAACAGTGCTGCCCTCTACCAATGGAAGGATATCTCTCTGAACGCCTTCACGACTGACATCAGGACCACCTTTTGATGCTTGACCACGTCCAGCAATTTTATCTATTTCATCGATAAAGATAATTCCATCTTGCTCTGCTCTATGGATAGCTTCTGCGTTAACATTTTCGTCATCTATAAGTTTAGATGCCTCTTCCTGCAACAATAAGTCTTTTGCCTTTTCTACAGACATTTTCTTTCTCTTTTTCTGCATAGGGAAAATACTACCTAGCACTCCTGTTAAGTCCATATCCATTCCCATACCCGGCATAACACCAATGGCTTTTGGTTGTTCTGCAACTGCCAACTCAATCATTTCATTGTCAAGCTTGCCACTTTCAATATCTTTCAACAAGTTCTCTTTTAACTCTGCATTGTCTGCTTCTGGAAACTGTTGTTTTTTGATTGGGTACAAAATATCTGCGATTTTATTCGCTACATTTATTTTAGCCTTTTCTTGTACGTCACGCATTTTTTCTTCTTTTACCATACGTACAGCGACGTCAACAAGGTCTCTAATCATGCTTTCACAGTCACGACCAACATAACCAACTTCTGTGAACTTTGTTGCTTCAACTTTGATAAAAGGTGCTTGAACCAACTTCGATAATCTACGAGCTATTTCTGTTTTACCAACACCAGTAGGTCCTTGCATAATAATATTTTTTGGTGTGATTTCCTCTCTCATTTCCTTTGTGAGCTGGCTTCTTCTGTATCTGTTACGCAAAGCAATAGCAACTGCTCTCTTTGCTTTAGACTGACCAATGATATATTTGTCTAACTCTAAAACAATTTGTTTAGGTGATAAACTCATACTAGACCTCCTCACAAGTGATGTGGTCATTTGTAAACACACATATTTGTCCTGCTATTGCAATACTCTTCATTGCTATTTCTTTTGCTGAAAGTTTGGTTTCTTCCAACATTGCTCTACCTGCGGCATAAGCATAGTTTCCACCACTTCCGATTGCACAAATACCATGCTCTGGAGTGATAACCTCACCTGTCCCAGAAATAATTAATAAATTTTCTTTGTCGGCTACAATCATCATTGCTTCCAACTTACGAATATATTTGTCGTCACGGAATCCTATCGCCAATTCAACAGCACTTCTCATAAGATTTCCACTGAACTTCTGTAAAAGCTCTTCAAATCTGTTAGTCAAACAAAAAGCGTCTGCTACAGACCCTGCAAATCCAACAACAACTTTGTCATTGTATATTCTTCTAACCTTTACAGCATTGCCCTTCATGATAACGCTTTCGCCCATTGTAACTTGTCCGTCACCTGCTAAAGCAGTTTTTCCATCACGAGTAACTGCTACTATTGTAGTTCCCATAATATTGCCCATAATTTTCTCCTTTCCTATTATTATTTCTAATAACGGCTATATTTTAGCACAAGTTTTCGTCTTTGACTATTCCTTTTATAAAATTTATTGATTTTTGTGCCAAGATATTGTATTTTTCTGGCTTGTCTTTGCACTTTTTATCCACGCCATTTAACAACCCCATGTTTGCACCCATTGGTTGGAACTTGTCTGGCTCTGCGCTTTCCAAGTAATTTTGCAATCCACCTATCATGGTGTCTCTGGTAAAATCCAATAACTCCTTGCCCTGCAAGTATCTGTCCATATTCAAGCCGCAAACCAGCCCACCAGCAATACTTTCCACATATCCTTCAACGCCACTTAACTGTCCAGCAATAAAAATATTTTTATTTTTCTTTAACTGGAAAAACTTATTCAGCACGTTTGGAGCGTTAACATAAGTATTCTTATGCATCACTCCAAACCTAGAGAATGTGGCATTCCTCAACGCAGGAATAAGCTTAAACACTCTTTCCTGCTCTCCAAACAATAGGTTCGTCTGAAAACCAACCATATTGTACATATCTTTCAAATTTCTTTCAGCCCTCAACTGCACTACTGCATAAGGTCTTTTTCCTGTCTTTGGACTGGTCAAACCAACTGGCTTTAATGGTCCAAAAAGAAGGCTTTCTTTTCCTCTTTTTGCTAATTCTTCAACAGGCATACAACCTTCATACACTTTTAGCTTTTCAAAACTTTTTAACTCAACTGTCTTTGCCGAAATTAAAGCCTCATAAAACACTTCATACTCTTCTTGATTCATCTCACAGTTGATATAATCGCCCTCTCCGACAGTGCCATATCTGTCCTCTATAAATGCATGAGAAAAATCTATAGTATCTGCAACAACAATCGGTGCAATGGCATCGTAAAAATAAAGATACTTTTCATCAAGTAGTTTTGCTAACGATTCAGAAAGAGCCTCACTGGTCAATGGTCCCGTTGCCAAAATAGTAGGTTTTTCTCCCAAACTGGTCACTTCTTCATTGACGATTTCCAAGTTCTTAAATTCTTTAAGTTTCGTCGTGACCATTTCTGAAAACTTTTCTCTATCAACTGCTAACGCTCTACCTGCAGGAACTCTGCATTCCTCTGCACAAGCTATCAACAAAGAATCCAATTCTCTCAATTCTTGTTTGAGTAAACCACCTGCAGTGGCCAATAAATCACTTTTCAAACTATTGGAACAAACCAATTCGGCAAAATTAGGGTTCTTATGTGCAGGAGAAAACTTTATAGGTTTCATCTCAAATAATCTGACATTATACCCTCTTTTTAATAACTGATAAGCTGCCTCGCAACCTGCCAGTCCTCCACCAATAATATTGACCTTCTTTTGCAATTTTAACCTCTTTTATATAGTTATATTTTAATAACTAAAACCGTCCCTATTGCTAAGGACGATTTCTGTTTTATTCTTCAGTTTTTTCCTGTTTTGCCTTTATTGTTTTTGTATAATTACAACTACTACATTTTACTCTGGTATTTCCATACATATTTTTTGTAGTCATATATGCACCACATTCTGGGCATTTTTCTGCTGCAACAGCTTCCCAAGAAATGAAGTCACATTCTGGATATCCAGAACAGCCATAGAACACCTTGCCACTCTTTTTGCTGTGTTTTTCAACGACCGGTTTTCCACATTTTGGACAAACACCTGCTTCCTTAACTATACTCTTTATGTTCTTACAATTTGGATAGTTGCTACATGCAAGGAACTCTCCATATCTTCCTGTTCTTAATAGCATTGGATGACCACATTTCTCACAAACTTGGTCTGTTTGCTTTGGCTCTATTTTGAATTTTGTGCTATCTCCATCTGCCACAGATAATCTCTTACTGAAATAAGCATAGAATTTTGATATTACGTCTTGCCAAGGAAGCCCTGTTGCTGCGATTTCATCGAGTTTATCTTCCATTTCAGCTGTAAACTGAACGTTTACTATGTCTCCGAAATACTTATCTAACAGGTCACAAACCTTGAATCCAAGTTCTGTTGGTTTTATACTCTTTCCTTCTTTCTCGATATATTTACGAGTGAAAAGAATATTTACCGTTTGGGCTGTAGTTGCAGGACGGCCAATACCGTTTTCTTCCATTTCCTTTACTATTGTTCCCTCATTAAATCTTGCTGGTGCTTTAGTAAATTTTTGTTGTGGGTTCAATTTGTTACAGATTATAACCTCACCAATTTCAAGTTCTGGAATAAGGTCGTTCTCTTCCCCTGATTTTTCTTCATTTTCGTCTGTTTTCTTTGCCTTTTTATCAAAGTTATAAGCAATCATAAATCCATCAAATACAGGTGTTCTTCCGGTTGCTTTGAATAGGTTTTTTCCGTTTTCAATTTCAACTGCTACCGAGTTAAAAGTTGCATCTGCCATCTGACAAGCAACAAACTTTTCGTATATCATTTTGTATAATTTATAACATTCAGAAGACACATATTCTTTAATGGATTCAGGAGTTCTATCTAAAGATATTGGACGAATTGCTTCGTGGGCATCTTGGGCTGCCGCTTTTGTTTTATAAAAGTTTGCAGTCTTTGGCAGATATTTTTCTCCATATTTTTGAGAAATATAATTTCTTGCCATAGTAATTGCTTCTGGACTGATTCTCACGGAGTCGGTACGGATATATGTTACCAACGCAGTTTTACCCTCTGCTCCAAGAGATACCCCTTCGTACAACTGTTGTGCTGTCTCTGATGTTTTCTTCAAGTTCATGCCCAGTTTTGTACCTGCATCTTGTTGCATAGTACTGGTTGTATATGGTGCACCTGGGTGTGATTTTGTAACACTTTTCTTTATGTCTTTTATAACATAGTCGTTTTCAGATAAAGTAGCAAGAACTGAATCCATTTGTTCTTTATTTTTGATATCGGCTTTTTTACCATTTATCTTTTGCAAAGCAGATGAGAATGTTGATTTCTTATCTTGTTTCATCATTTCTGCTTGTAATGTCCAATACTCTTCTGGCTTAAAGTTTTGTATTTCTTTTTCTCTATCTATTACAAGTTTCAAAGTTGCACTCTGAACTCTACCACCACTAAGTTTTGGTTGAATTTTTCTACAAAGGATTGGAGATAGTTTATAACCCACCAATCTATCCAAAACTCTTCTAGCCTGTTGTGCATCAACAAGTTTTCTATCTATTCCTCGTGGGTGTTCAAGACCTTCTAATACGGCATGTTTAGAAATTTCGTTAAAAGAGATTCTAACTGGGTCTTCTTCTTTCAATCCTAATACATGACATAAATGCCAACTGATTGCTTCTCCCTCTCTATCAGGGTCGGTTGCAAGATAAATTTTATCTGCTTTTGAAGCCTTATCTTTCAACATTTTTACAATCTCTTTCTTGTCTGGCATGGTCACATATTGTGGCTTAAAATTGTCTGTAATGTCCACTCCTAAAGAAGACTCTGGCAAATCTCTAACGTGGCCTTTTGTAGCCACAACTTGGAAATTTTGTCCCAAATACTTTTTAATTGTTTCCTGTTTTCCCACACCTTCTATAATAACTAAATCCATCATCTTCTCCTTATTTTGCATAATAGTTGCCCGGCAACTTTTTTATAAGTCCCAACAACTCCATTCTTGTTAGTAATGTATTTAACACTCTTGTTTCATATCCACACTTTGCCTTAAGTTCGTCAAAGTGCAATTCTCCCACTTCTAGCAGACCCATTATAGCACCTTCTTCTAAAGTTGTCTGCACATTTTGTGCTTTTTCCTGAACAAATTTCAATCCGAGGTTGTCCAAAATATCTGCTGGTGATAAAACCATAGCAGATTGACAATTCTTTATTATCTTATTGCAACCTACAGAATATATGTCGTTTATTCTACCTGGAACAGCATAAATATCTCTACCGTATTCCAAGGCATATTCTTTTGTATGCATACTACCACTCTTCTCAGTTGCTTCAGTAATTAAAACTCCGATACTGAGTCCAGCGATAATTCTATTTCTATATGGGAAGTAATATGTTTGAGGTTTTTCATCTGGCAAATATTCACTTATAAGCAATCCACCACTCTGAACTATTTTTTCTGCCAAACCGATATTAGTCCCTGGGTATATATTATTTAAGCCACTACCTAAAACAGCAATAGTCTTACCCCCTGCATTCAATGTAGATTGATGTGCTACAGAGTCAATGCCGTCTGCCAGTCCACTAACGATAGTTAACCCAGCATCACTGAGTGCAGTTGCGAACTTTTCTGTCATATCCCTACCGTATCTACTTATACGTCTCGTTCCTACGATTGAGAAACAAACTGAATTCAATAGAGAAGTATTTCCTTTACAATACAAAGCCAATGGAGGCTGATTTGTTTCCTTCATCTTCTCTGGATAGTCTGGACTAATATATGTGACAATCTTTATACCCAACTTTTCAGTCTTTTGTATAAACTTATCTAAATCTTCTTTAGTAAACACTTTGAGATTTTTATATGTTTCTTCGCCAATTATTTTTACAATCTTTTCTCTGTCTAAATCAAATCTGGAAAAAAGCTCGATATACGATGGATACAACTCTAAAAGTTTATAGTACTTCTTCACCGATACATTATTAAATTGACTTAACCAAATAAAAATCTTTTCTTCTTCGTTATACATTTCTAATCCCAATATTTTTTATCTAAACTTCTATATGACAATGCTTCCATCAAATGGTCGTCTGTTATATTCTCCGACCCTTCGAGGTCTGCTATTGTTCTCGCTACTTTTAATACTCTGTTATACGCACGTGCGCTCAAGTGTAATTTATCAAAAGCTGTTCTCAACAATTTTTCGCTACTAGCGTTCAATTTGCAATATTCTTTGAGTTGAGCATCTGTCATCTTGGAGTTGCTATATATCTTGCCATCATTGTAACGATTTAATTGAACCCTTCTCGCTTTATCAACTCTTTTCTTTATATTACAACTTGGTTCTTCCAAACTTGTTCCTGCAAGTTCATTGTATGTTACGCTATCCACTTCAATGTGCATATCAATTCTATCCATCAATGGACCAGAGAGTTTATGCAAATACTTGTGAATCATTTGTGGAGTACATTTACATTCTTTATCCTTGCTTCCATAATTTCCACAAGGACAAGGATTCATACTTGCTATAAGTGTAAAGTTGGCAGGATACTCAACAGTATTTTCTACTCTTGAAATACTGATTACCCCATCTTCCATAGGCTGACGCAAAGTTTCTATCGTATTTCTGTTATATTCTGGCATCTCGTCAAGAAATAACACCCCGTTATGAGCAAGGCTTATCTCTCCCGGTTTTGCCATTCTTCCACCACCAGTCAACGCTAATGTCGTAGACGTATGGTGTGGTGCTCTAAATGGACGTTTTGTTACTATACCATCCTCTAGGTCTAACACCCCTGCAATGCTGTGTATTTTTGTAACTTCCAATGCCTCATCAAAAGTAAGGTTTGGTAAAATACTAGGAAAGCATTTCGCCAACATAGTTTTTCCACTTCCCGGAGGTCCTATCATCAGAACATTATGCCCACCTGCAGCAGCAATTTCTAGTGCGCGTTTCGCTTGTGATTGTCCTCTAACATACTTAAAATCTCCACCCTGTTCGGTTACAGATATTTTTTCATCAAAATTTTCTAAAGCCACTGGAGATATCTCTACTTCGCCGTTCAAAAACTGTACAGCCTCTTTAAGAGTCTTTACTGCATATACTTCTATTCCGTCTATGTAACTTGCTTCTTTCATGTTGTCATATGGAATTATTATTTTCTTATAACCGGCTTCTCTAGCAGAAATCAAAATAGGCAAAACGCCGTTCACCTTTCTAACTGTTCCATCAAGTCCAAGTTCGCCAAGAATAACATACTTCTTTGCTTCTTGTAATTTTACTTGTTCGCTGGTTGCTAAAATACCCAACGCTATGGCTAAATCATAAATCGCTCCGTCCTTTTTTGTATTGGCAGGAGCCATGTTTACAGTTATTTTTAATATAGGATACTGTAGGCAACTATTTTTTATTGCACTTCTTACTCTTTCCTTACTTTCTTTGATACTAGTTCCAACTAAACCAACAATATCATATGCAGGTAGACCTTGATTTATATCAACCTCAACTTTTAATAAATATCCATTTATGCCGTTTAATCCGTAACTTTTCAGTATTGCTAACATCTATTTTCCACCTTTTCGTACTTTTACATTATACACACAACATTCAAAAAAGCAAATGTTTTGAAATAAAAAATTTCCATCTGCATTTAAGCAAATGGAAAAGTTTTTTATTCTGAATACTCGAATTCTATACCACCCATACGAACAGTATCCCCATCTTGCATTCCCTCTTCTTTAAGTCTATCAATCAATCCTTCGTCTTTCATTCTCTTTTGGAAATAAGCAAAAGATTGTAAGTCGTCAAGCACAACTCCACTGGAGATTCTGTCTATAAGTTCTCCCGTAAGTTCGTACAAACCATCGCAGACTTTTACGAGTTTGTATTCTTTTTTATTTCTCTTATCTATGTCAAATTCTTCAATAGCAATAGGTTCAGGAATAGGTAAAGTTTTTAATTTTTTAGTAATTGCTTGAACCAACTCTTTTATCCCTATATATGCTCCAGCACTTATAGGATAAACGTCCACACCCTTTACCTTTTTCTTAAATTCATCTATTGCTTTAGGGTCTTGTAATAGGTCAACTTTATTCAAAGCAATAATCTGTGGCAAATTTTTAACTCTGTCACTATATTTTGATAACTCTTTATTTATCGCCACATAATCGCTGTATGGGTCTCTCTCTTCACTTCCAGATATGTCTATTACATGAACTAAAAGACGGGTTCTTTCTATGTGTCTGAGAAAGTTAAGTCCAAGTCCAGCACCTTCACTAGCCCCTTCAATCAATCCAGGGATATCAGCCATGACAAAGGTCTCGCCCATTCCAGTTACTACTCCAATGTTTGGAGACAAAGTTGTGAAATGATAGTTAGCAATCTTTGGAGTTGCATTACTTACTGCAGCCAACAATGTACTTTTTCCTACGTTAGGGAAACCTATTAGTCCTACGTCAGCTATTGTTTTAAGTTCAAGAACAAGTTCAAACTGTTTTGTCTTTACTCCATCTTCGCTAAAACGTGGGGCTTGTCTAGTTGGTGTGGCAAAATGAACGTTTCCACGTCCACCTTTTCCACCCTTTAATAAGACAACGTCTTCTCCACACATATCAGCAACTACCAACTTGGTTTTTGCGTTTCTAATAACTGTACCACGTGGTACTAATATTATGATGTCTTTACCATCTTTTCCTGTGCTTCTATTTTCGCTACCATCTAAACCGTTTCCAGCCTCAAAGTGTTTGCTAAATCTGAAGTTTTCTAAAGATGTCGCATTGTTTGTCACACGAAAGACGATGTCGCCACCCTTGCCGCCATCTCCACCATCTGGACCACCCTTTGGATTTTTCTTATCTCTGTGAAAATGCGCAGACCCTCGTCCACCATTTCCTGCTTTACAAAATATTGTCGCTTTATCTAAAAACATATTATTTCACCTTATTTTTGTAGTATTTACAAATTCCTTTTAATTCACATTCTGCACATCTTGGAGATATCGCTTTACAATAGTATCTACCAAACAACACCAATTGATGATGTATATTTTTCCAAACACTCTTTGGATATTGCTTTTTTAACGCTTCTTCAACTCCAAATGGAGTTTTAGCATCTGCCAAGCCAATTCTGCTGCTAACTCTGAACACGTGAGTATCCACAGCCAACGCTGGGATATCAAACGCTACACTTAAAACAACATTCGCTGTCTTTCTGCCCACCCCTGCTAAAGATGTCAATTCTTCAAAATTGTCTGGAACGTTTCCATTGTACTTTTCTATCAACTGCTCTGAACACTTTATAATGTTCTTTGCTTTATTGTGATAAAATCCACAAGACTTGATTTCTTGTTCCAATTTAGTTTGACCTAAACGGACAAAATCTTCTGGAGTTTTATATTTTTGAAAAAGCACTTCAGTAACTTGATTAACCCGCTTGTCTGTGCATTGAGCACTTAAAATAACCGAAACTAACAACTGAAAATTATTTGTAAACTTTAACTCACATTCTGCTATCGGGATTATTTTATCAAGATATTCTTCTACTACTTCACTCTTCTTCATGCTTTACATT
>CAYJCC010000012.1:0-11021 GCA_964368655.1 uncultured Lachnospiraceae bacterium
ATACTGAATATAATTTTTATAAGTAGGTATGTAATGATTGAAATAAGAGAAGTAAAAAATCGTTCAGATATAAAAAAATTCATAGAATTTCCCAATATGTTATATAAAGGGAATGACAACTATGTTCCTCCTTTGATGGGAGATGAAAAGGCTTTATTTAAGAAAAATCATCCAGCATATGAACAGAGCGAGGCTGTGTTCTATCTGGCTTTTGATGGAGATAAAGTTGTTGGCAGAATAATGGGCATTTTACAACGTGCATACAACGAAAAAACCAAAACTAAAAGTGTGCGTTTTACAAGATTTGACGCCATCGATAGTCAAGAAGTAGCAGATGCACTTTTCCATGCGTTGGAAGATTGGGCAAAGAATAAGGGAATGGATACAATACATGGACCTCTCGGATTTAATGATTTGGATAGAGAGGGGTTGTTAATAAAAGGATTTGACCAACTTTGTACTTTTGAAGAACAATACAACTACGATTATTATCAGAAACTTATTGAAAATGTCGGGTTTGTAAAAGATGTCGACTGGTCGGAGAGAAAGGTGTATGCTCCAGACAAGGTTGATGAGAGGCTTATTAGAATTGCTGACATGTGTAGTAAACGATATGGTTTGCGTTCTCCAAAATTTAAAAGTACCAGAAAATTACTTAAGAAATATAAGACTCAAATATTTAATTTAATAGATGAATGTTATTCTCCATTGTACGGGGTAGTGCCAATTACTGAAAGACAGCAAAAAGCGTTAGTTGACCAGTTTAATCTTATAATAAGAGCAGAATTTATAATATTGGTTACAAATGAAGAAGATAAACTTGTGGGCTTTGGTTTTGCAATGCCATCGTTATCAAGGGCAGTTCAACCATCTCAAGGAAAATTGACTTTACCTTGTTTGTTGAGAATATTAAAAGCAGTAAGACGTCCAAAAATAGCCGATTTTGCTTTGGTTGCTATATCTCCGGATTATAGGACAAAAGGTGTTGCTGCCATCATTACAAAAGAAATGCAAGAACTTATGGTAAACCATAAAGAAATAGAATATTACGAGACCAATTTGAACTTGGAAGATAATGAAGAGATACAAAACTGGTGGGACGGATATAAGACAGAAAAACACAAATGGCGTAGAACTTTCATAAAACATTTGAACAAGGAAGTGAAATAAAGTGGAACAGATTTATGATATTGCAATAATAGGTGGTGGTCCTGCTGGAATGACGGCAGCCATATATGCTTTAAGAAGTGGAAAAACTGCTGTCATGATTGAAAAGATGATGATTGGTGGTCAGGCAAGTTTAACATACGAAATCCGTAATTTTCCCGGATATACGAGCATTAGTGGAGTGGAGTTGGGCATGAAAATGCATGAACAAGCCACAGAGTTGGGCCTGGAAACGATTTACGCCGAAGTTACGAGTGTGGAGTTGATGGGAAGTGTAAAGACCCTTAAAACCACCGAGGGCGATGTCAAAAGCAAGACGGTAATACTTGCTCAAGGAGCAAAAGCACGTCCTTTGGGGGTCGAGAACGAAGAAAGTTATATTGGTGCAGGATTGGCTTATTGTGCAATCTGTGACGGGTCTTTCTATAAAGGGTTAAATATTGCTTTAGTTGGTGGAGGGAACAGTGCTGTTGAAGATGCTATATATATGAGCAAAATTTGTCCTTCAGTAACAATGATAAACAACTTATCAGATTTTACTTGTCAAGAGATATTGAGAGAACAAATCAATGAGGCAATTAAGGAAGGAAAGATTACTGTTTATAATGACAGTGTTGTAACAAAACTTAACGGAAGCCCACAAATACAAAGTATTGAATTCAAAAATACAAAGACGAATCAGATAACAACAAAAGATGTTTCAGGAGTATTTGTTGCGATTGGAAGAATCCCTGATACAGATATCGTAAAAGGGAAAGTTGCATGTGATAGAAACGGTTATATTTTGGCTGATGAAAATATGCATACTAACATAGCAGGGGTATTTGCAGCAGGTGATGTACGTGTAAAAAATCTCCGACAAGTTATCACTGCTTGTGGAGACGGAGCGATTGCAGCAACAGAGGCTGGACTATATATAAACTCAAAAAAATAAGTGCTATGCAAACATGAAAAAAGACGCTTAATTGCGTCTTTTTTTGTGATTATATTTAACGTCTCGAAATTCTTTTTAATCCATACTTTTCTTCTATAAGAAGAGCGTAGTTATCGAATTCGGTTTTTGCTTTTTGTGCATTTCTGAGTACGGATAATAATGCTTCGTTACTTTGTTTGTCTGCACTTTCCAACTGTTTCATTTTTTCGTCGGGGATTTCTGGAAGGCAACAAGTGTCATACGGATATTCATGTGACTCCATAGAGCCATCTTCATTGATAAAGTAGCAAAGTGCTTCATCTCTAAAATCCATAAAATCCATGCTTTTTATTCTCTTGTACCTTTCCGAGAAAATGTGGCTACCTTTTTTATAGTGAAGAAATAATGCGAGGTCGGTAATCTCTCTTTCATCATCAGGCTCAAGAGTTTTTACATCATTTTCTACGAGTTTTTTGAAATCTGTATAAACTTCAGGATTTTTCAAGAAGAAATCTCCTAGGGCTAAAGGATTCTTATCCAAGAACTCAAGAAGGTCGGTTAAATTGTGTGAATAATCAAATCCAGCAACGGTTGTTCCATATACTGGAATAAAATAGTCGTGCATATCGTCATCAACAGCTGGAATCAATTTATCTAATCTATAAGAAACAGGTTGTAGCAACTGGAATTTACTGTTTTTTAATCCTATAGGGGAGAGCAAGTTCAAAGTATAAGCTGTGATAAAGTTTATTTTATAGGAGTCCCATAACACTTGAAAAAATTCGTCTGATGCACAAACGTCGTATTTCCCTTTCATGTTTTCTAACTCTTTGATAATTTTATGAGAGTTTTCAAAATCCACTAAAGTCTGCGAGTACAATTCATCAAACTCGGACAATGTTAGGGAAGATAAATAATCTATAAACATTATTGGGGGAACTTGACCGTTCGCCAATTCGATTTTCTTTTCGTTTGACATTTTTATTCTCCTGTTTATTTACTTCATTATTATATACCCAGAATGGCAAAGTGTCAATATTGAAATTTCTCAAGAATGGATACTATAAAAACTTCACTTAATCATGCTTTTTATGATATAATAACACCGAGGTGAAAAAATGTTTCCTATAACAAAAAATTGGTTTGAATTATTGGAAGATAAATTTCAGGACGAGTCCTTTATTAAGCTACAAGAAAAACTAAATAAAGAATATGCGTCAAAGACGATTTTTCCTAAACCAGAAAATGTTTTTAATGCACTTAACCTTGTAAAGTACAAAGACGTTAAAGTTGTTATTATAGGGCAAGACCCATATCACGGAGTTAATCAAGCACATGGTTTATGTTTTTCTGTAGAGAAAGACGTTGCCGTTCCGCCATCTTTGCAGAACATATATAAAGAATTGCATGAAGATTTAGGCTGCACTATTCCTACTCATGGCAACTTGACAAAATGGGCAAAACAGGGAGTACTTTTGTTGAACACTGTATTGACGGTACAAAGTGGAATGCCAAACAGTCACAAAGATTGGGGTTGGGAAAAAATTACGTCAAGAGTTATTGAGTTGCTTAACCAAAGAGAAGAACCAGTCATATTTATGTTGTGGGGCGCAAGTGCAAAAGCAATAGGAAAAAATATTGATACTAGTAAACATTATGTATTGACAGCCGTACATCCAAGTCCGATGAGTGCAAACCAAGGTGGTTGGTTCGGTTGTAAGCATTTTAGCAAAGCGAATGATATACTATGCAAACTTGGAAAAACGCCTATAGATTGGCAGATTGAATAGGGTATTTACATTTGTTTTGAGATGTGATATAATTCAGTCAATGGAGGCATAAATATGTCTAAATTGTTACTAACTGAAACTGGAGAAATGACATTGACGCTAGTACTTGTGTTAGCGTTTCTTGCAGTTGCTGTTATTCTTTTGGTAGTATTAAAAAGAAAGTACGGCAAAGACGAAGATATGATTTCTAAAAACCAACCCGTTAATATACAGGTAGCGTTGAATAAGTCGTATATGAACAATAAGGAACTATTGTTTTATAAGTCGGTTCTATCTTGTTTGCCTATAGACTTTATTTGTTTCCCAAAGGTGGCTGTTACAAAGTTGATAACACCTAAACAAAATAAAGTTTTATATAACACTATATTGAATGACTATGTCGACGTTGCAATATTTTTAAGAGACACCATGGAACCTGTTCTTGCAATAGACTTATATGACCAGACAAACCCAGAACAACTTGCAGAGTTACCAGCAAACATTAAGACGGCATTGTCCAATGCAAAGTTGCCTTTTATTCGTATGGAAGTTCAAGAAGAATATAGGACAGATGATTTGAGGAAAAAACTTATTGAGGCTATGCCAACAAAAGTTATGGCTGATTTGAAAGAGTACTATAAGGGTAAAGAATAAGCAATAAAACGATCAAGATTATCGAAAACAGGTGAAAGCCTGTTTTTTTGAAAAGTCATATTTCGCAAGGAAAAACTCAAACCCCTTGATTTTTCTATATAAGTATGCTACAATAATAAAACCGTACTAGGCGGGGAGCTAGTGGTGCCCTATACCCGAAATCCACTATACGCGGGGCTGAATGCTATATGCGGTGTGTAAGTTATTTAATTTTTGTTATATATTCATTTGTTGAGTTCAGGGTCTTGTGCAAAGCTTTGCTGTGAACTATGTCAGGTCCGGAAGGAAGCAGCATTAAGCGGATATAAGTTTGTGCCACAAGGTAGCTTTGGAGGAGAGTGCTTTATATAACTTGATTAAGTGGACTGTATCAAGTATAGATGTACGGTTTTTTTGTGTTTTACATAGGGAAAAAGTCCCTATTTTTTATCTCAAAACAGTGCTTTTGCATAAGTTTTTTGACAATTATATAAATTTATGGTAAAATAATAATATGAGCAGAGAATTAAAAGTATTTGAACAAAACGATGCCAATATTTCTGCAAGTATAGAAGAAATAAGAAAAATACAGCAGATGGCAGCTGATTTACATCTGGATCCATTGGACAGATTGGCTTTTTACATGGACTATTTGTATGATAATTACAAATATGACGATTCTGCAGTGAACAAGTTTTATGAATACATAAGAGAGAAAAATGCCGGAAGTTTTAAGTACGCTGACTATATGAATATGTGCAAGTTCTTCTTGAAGAAAGAGGGGGCTTGTCAGCAGTTCGCTATAGGCTTATCAATGCTATGCTATGATGACCCAGAAATAGAGTGTTATCAGATGGTAGTTGAAAAAGGAAAAAAGAAGAGGGCGAGACCTCTCGACGTAGATAGATACAAACACTCGGTTAACTATGTCAATATCCCAAGTATGGGAGTTCATGGTATTGTTGATACGGTGTCACTTGTAACTTTTCCGGACGTAACGTCGCCAGGAGAGTATATAAGAACCACCTTGAGAGGGTATGAACATATAAAGTTGTTAGGTATGGCGTACTATGTTCCAGGACTTGATTTGAAGTCTACATTTATATCCATGCAAGGTTTTGGAAGTGGTATAAAATTTGATTTTGATTCCTTCTTTTCGGGCACTAAAACGTTTATGGAAAGCTACGATCAAGATAGACTTGAGAAATTTAGACAGTATCAAATAGAAAACAATGCAAATTTACATAAAAAGAGGTAGGTTATACTTGACAAACCTCTTTTTATTGTTGTATTATATGGATAATTTAATAGTGCGAGGATAAAGGACACGCTTATTTTCACAAGTTGTTTATAGAGAGTAGGGGACGGTGGAATACCTACAACAGCCGATTATGAGTATCACCTTTTAGCTCAATTTCTGAAGTTACAGTAAGAGATTGCGGGGGCTTCCCGTTACAGAAGTCGTGTGTGTTAGCACATAGTTATTAAGTGGTGAATTTTCGTTCTCGTTATTCCTTAATAGCGTGGCGATTTTTTTTGATAAATCACCATACCCACGTTCTTTACCTATTAAATAAAAACAAACTAGGAGAAAGAAAAAATGAAAAAAGAAGTTGCAATGCCAGATTTTATCAAAATGGAACACGATGTCCTTGATTTTTGGGATAAGGATAAAAGTTTTGATAAGTTAGTAGCACAGAATGAAGGTCACGAACGCTTCAAGTTTTTGGACGGACCAGCTACGGCAAATAATAGATTGGGAGTTCACCACTTTTGGGGACGAACCCTCAAAGATATTACTTTGCGTTATAATGCCTTAAAAGGTAAAAGTTGTCAGTTCCAAAATGGTTTTGACGCACAAGGGCTATGGGTAGAAGTGAATACCGAGAAGGAACTTGGATTGAATGCTAAACCAGAGATTGTTAAATACGGTCTTGATAAGTTTACAAACAAGTGTATGGAGAGAGTAAACTATTTTGCAAACGAAATTACCAAACAAAGTATCCGTATGGGGCAATGGATGGATTGGGGGAATGACTACTATACCAATTCAGATCATAACATTACGTCGATTTGGTATTTCTTAAAAGAGTGCGCAAAAAGAGGTTGGTTAGTTCGCAAAAATATGCCTATGACTTGGTGTCCACGTTGTGGAACAAGCCTTTCTGACCACGAACAGGTTGGTTGCTATAAAGATGTTACGCATAAGGCAATCTTCATAAAATTACCAGTAAAAGGAAAAGATTTTAAGATAATGGCTTGGACGACAACTCCATGGACTTTATCTGCAAACGTCGCCTTGGCAGTAAACCCAGAGTTGACTTACTGTGTTGTGGAATTTGAAGGAGAAAAACTTTTACTTGGTAAAGATGCGTTAAAAGTTCTAAAACAAAAAGAACCAAAAATATTAACAGAGATGAAAGGTAGCGAACTGGTTGGTTTAGAATATGAAACATGTTTCCCAGAGTTAACAGAGCAAAATTTTGCACATAAAGTTGTTGCTTGGAACTTGGTAGATGCAACAGAAGGAACTTGTGTTGTTCATATTGCACCGGGTTGTGGAGTTGCCGACTTTGAACTAGGACAACAACTTGGATTGCCAGAAGTATGCCCAATCAATGACCAAGGTGTTATGTTAGAAAACACGGGCTTTTTAGCAGGTAAAAAGACTACAGATGTCGTAGATTTAGTTATAGATAGACTAAAAAAAGATGGCAAGTTATTTTATTCTCACGACTATAAACATAGTTATGCTTATTGTTGGAGATGTAAAACAGATGTCGTATACAAATTAATTTCTTCTTGGTATATCAAGATGGACGAATTAAAACCAGTTCTTTTGAAAGAAGTAGAAAAAGTTGAATTTCAACCACCATATGCAAAAAAACGTATGATAGACTGGATTAACAACATGGGGGATTGGCCAATTTCTCGTAGCCGTTTCTATGGACTACCATTACCATTCTATGTTTGTCCAAAATGTGGCAAAACACACGTAATAGGTAGTTTGGAAGAGTTGAAAGAAAGAGCAGTAAATCCTGAACTTGTTGATAAACTACCAAATCTTCACAGACCATGGATTGACGATATAAAAATCAAGTGTGATTGTGGGGAATCTATCGAAAGAGTCCCTGATGTTGGAGATGTATGGCTAGATGCAGGAATTACTCCATTCTCAACTAAAAAATATTTTACAGATAAAAAATACTTTAACGAGAACTTCCCAAGCGATTACGTTTGCGAAATGATAGAGCAAATTCGTGGGTGGTTTAATTCGTTATTGATTATGAGTGTCGTTCTAACAGGTAAGGCACCTTTCAAAAAATTAGGAACCTATCAATATGTAAAAGATGAGAACGGAAACGAGTTTCATAAGAGTGGTGGAAACAGCCTTGAAGCAGATATTGTTGCAGACAAAGAAGGGGCAGATGCTATTCGTTATTTATATGGAGGGGCAAACACTACTTGTGATATGAGGTTTGGAACTCCATTGACAGATGAGGCACGTAGAAAAATGCTTGGTTTCTGGAACATATATACTTTCTTTAACACTTATGCTTGTATTGATAATCCAGATATCAAAAATTACAAGTTACAAGAAAAGAACTTGACTATTGCTGATAAATGGTTGATTGAAAGTGTAAATAAGTTTATTTCAGACGGTGATGTAAACTATAGCGAACATAAGAGTTATCTTGTTGTTAAAGATTTCGAGGTATTGATTGATGATATCTCTAACTTCTATATTCGTGAAAACAGAAGACGTTTCTGGAAATCCGAGAATGTCGAAGATCAGATGACAGCATATTGGTGCTTATATAACGCATTGAAATCTATCACCGGAGTTATGGCTCCAATTATTCCTTTCATGACGGAACATATTTGGCAAAACCTCGTTCGTGAGATAGAGCCAACCGAAAAAGACAGTGTAATGCTTGGAGGTTTTCCAAAGTTAATTTCTGGCAAGTTTGAAGGAATTATCGAAAAGGTTGAAATCGCTAGAGGAGTTATTGCAACTGCTCAACGCTTGAGAAACGAAAATCAAATCAAGATAAAACAACCACTTAAAACAATGTATATTATTGGATCAGAAGACGTGCACAAAGCCGTTTCAGAGTTGCAAGATGTAATTGAAAGCGAGTTGAACATAAAAGAGATTGTATTTGAAAAAGATAACTCAAAGTTCAACGTTGAATTCTTGGGAGTAAATTTCAAAGAAGCAGGAGCAATCTTAAAGGGCGACGTTCAAAAGTTGAAAAACATATTGCTTGAAACATCTGATTCAGACATGGAAAAACTTGTTGCAGAGTATAAGAAGGGTAGCGTATCCGTTGGAGATTTCAAAGAGTTGCCATCTAAAGTGTTCACTTTGAATTACAAAGCAAAGACAGATTTTGTAATAGCAACAGAAGGAAACAGAACAGTTGTTTTGGATATCACAGTTGATGAAGAGCTTATGTTGGAAGGTTTGTTTAGAGAACTTGTAAGACAAGCCCAAATTCTTCGTAAGGAAGCTGACTTTAAGATTGAACAAAGAGTTGAAATGTATATAACAACAAAGAGCGATACTATCGCAGAAGTTATTAAAAAGTACGAAGATAGAATAAAACAAGACGTTCTTGTTCAGAAGTTTGGTGAAAAGATTGCCAATCCAGATATCTCTAAAGAGGTTGAAGTGGGTGGCGAAACTGCAACCATAGAGTTAAAAGCACTTTAATAGTGCTTTTAATTTATTTTATTTGACAAAGCACGGTAAATAGAGCATACTTATATCAACGGAGAAAAACTATGTTAAAAGTAATTCATGAAGATAATCATATTTTAGTAGTTATAAAACCTCAAAATGTACCATCTCAAGAAGATGAAAGCAAAGACAAAGATATGTTGACTATGGTAAAGGAATACTTAAAAGAGAAGTATGATAAGCCTGGTAATGTATATGCTGGGTTGGTTCACAGATTGGATAGACCAACTGGTGGGGTTATGGTTTTTGCAAAGACTTCAAAGGCTGCTGCAAGGTTAAGCGAACAGATAAAGTCTGGTGATTTCCAAAAGATTTATCTTGCTGTTGTTAACGGGATACCTAAAGTGAATTATGAGCAGATAACAAACTATCTTGCAAAGAATGAAAACTTAAATAAAGTCCAGATTGTTCCTCAATTAGTAGATGGGGCAAAGATTGCAAAGATGGAATATAATCTCATGCAAAATACTGATAAATTGTCCTTATTAAAAGTTCATTTGTTTACAGGTAGAAGTCATCAAATCCGTGTACAGTTGAAGGGCATAGGTTTACCTATCTATGGAGATGCAAAGTATGGTAATGCAGAAAAATGCAATCTTGCTTTATGGGCATACGAATTAAAGTTTTTGCACCCAACAACCAGAATGCCGATGACATTTCAGGTATATCCTCCGGTTGAAGAGAAGCCTTGGAAAGAGTTTAATTTTAACAATTAAAGAAAAAATAAAACACCGTATTTTACGGTGTTTTTTTGTTTTACATAGGTATTATGCAAACTTTAATTATATGTTTATATTAAGCCATATTTTTATTGTTATTGTTTGCGACAATCACTTGGGTTGTCAATAAAGTCGAGGCTACGCTTGTGGCGTTCATCAGTGCTGATTTAGTTACTTTGGCTGGGTCTATTATTCCAGCTTTTATCATATCGACGTATGTGTTATCTAAAGCATTGAAACCATAATTTTTTTGCTTGTTGTTTAATATATTGTACTCAACAACTCCACCGTCCAATCCTGCGTTATGGCAGATTTGTTTTATAGGAGCATCGAGGGCATTTAATACTATTTCGGCACCTGTCTTTTCATCTCCAGATAGTGTTTCGATGAGGGCAGAGAGTGTTGGTTTACAGTTTATTAAAGCGACACCACCACCAGAGACAATTCCCTCTGCTATAGCACTTTTAGTTGCACTGATAGCATCTTCTATACGAAGTTTCTTTTCTTGCATTTCTATTTCTGTTGTACAAGCAACTTCTATTACGGCAATTCCTCCCGTTAACTTTGCCAATCGTTCCTCTAGGGCAGTTTTGTCAAAGTCGTTATCACAGTTTTCTATCTGTGACTTTATTTGTTTTGCACGTTCTTGTATATTCTCACTTGTTCCTTTTCCATGACTTATTGTGCAACTATCTTTCGTTACATTAATTTTTCCTGCTTGACCCAGATGAGAAAGGGTGCAATCCTTAACATCCAAAGCAATTTCTTTGGCAAGAACTGTTCCTCCGGTCAAAACGGCAATGTCTTGCAAGAACGCTTTTCTACGGTCTCCATACGAAGGAGATTTAACTGCAACTACATTCAAAGCACCACGTAATTTATTCAATATGAGAGTCGCAACGACTTCGTTCTCTATCTCTTCAGCGATTATGAGCAAAGAGCGTCCTTGCTTTGCAACTTGTTCTAGAATAGGCATTATTTCCTGTATATTATGTATTTTATTTTCAGTTATTAAAATATAACTATCTATCAAGTCAGCTTCTAGTTTTTCTGTATTAGTTACCATATAAGGGGAG
>CAYJCC010000013.1:0-10754 GCA_964368655.1 uncultured Lachnospiraceae bacterium
GTGGAGGATAAAAATATACAGGTAATAACAGGCATTTAAGGAGGTAAAAGAAATGCTATCAAAAAAGAAAAAAATATTTATAATTTGTAGTTTTGCAGTATTGTTAATTGCAACTGGAGTGCTTAATGTAGTACTTAATAAAAATATCAATGCAAACCCAGTCAATGCAAATCCAGTAACGGTTGGAAATTTCTTTGAGACATATAGAACCGATAGGACAGACACTCGTGGACAAGAAATCTTATATTATGATGCAATTGTAACAAGTGCTAGTTCAAGTGCAGACGCAATCACTCAAGCAGAAACAAAGAGACAAGAACTTGTAGAACTTATGGAAATGGAACTTGTTCTCGAAGGTTTAATCAAGGCAAAAGGTTTTCAAGATGTTGTGGTTTCAACTACTAGTTCATCTATAAATGTAATAGTAAAATCAGCAGAACTCACAAGTGCCGAAGTTGCACAAATAGTCGACGTAATCCAAGGACAGACCTCATACACTTTGGATAATATCAAGATTATTCCAGTGGCTTAATTGCTGTTTTCCGAACAAGATAAAAAGATTCTCAAAAATTTGAGAGTCTTTTTTTGACGAAATTGGAAGAATTTGTTTTCAGCAAAAATCTTAAATATTACTTGTAAATATAGGGTCGTTGTGGTATACTAAACCTAGAATTTGTAGAGGTAAGTTTTTATGCGTGAAAACAACAAAATTTCAAAAGGCGATGTTATATACAATAGAAATATCGTTTTATCAGTAATAAATTTGGCAACAAAAGAAATCGCAGGGGTTAGCGAACTCTGTGCAGATTTTGGTTGTGCTTTCAAAAAATGGTTTAGTCACAACTATTACGAAGGTGTAAAGATTACCTACAATAACAACGCAATGACTGTGGATATCTATATAAATGTATTCTATGGATATAACGTTTCAGAGATAGCATACAGAGTACAAGAAAACATAACAAATAGTTTATCTTCAATGATAGATGTTAAGATTGACAGAATCAACGTTCACGTATTGGGAGCTGATTTTGTTAAGGAAGAAGAGGAAGCAAATTAAATCTCGTTTGAGGTTTAATTTTATTTTGTAAAAGTGGTGTAAAAAATGAGCAGAAAAAAAGCAAGAGAAGTATTATTTAGAATGGTGTTCGAATTGTGTTTTCAGACTCCCGATGGGGTGGATGAAGAGTTTTTTGCTATAGATGGACTCGACGAGGAAAATAAAAAGTTTGTGCTTTCTATGTATGATGGCATAAAGACGGGTTTTGATTCTATAGTTAAGGTTATAGAAAAACACTTAAAGGACTATACTTTAGATAGAGTCTTTAAGATTGATTTAGCTATATTGGTTATGGCAGTATATGAAATGCAAAACTGTAAAGATACGCCAGTAAGTGTTGTAATAAACGAGGCAGTCGAGTTGGCAAAGAGATATTCAACCGAAAAGAGCTACAGCTTTATAAATGGAGTTTTAGCTAGTATTGTTAAAGGATAAGTCAAATGAATGAGAATTACCTATCAGTATCACAAGTAAGCAATTATATAAAGAATATATTTGAAGCAGAGGTACTGTTGCAAGGTATTTGCATATACGGTGAAATAAGTAGCTATAACGTTTCAGGTGGAAACGCTTATTTTACGTTGAAAGACGAAAACTCGTTATTGAACTGTGTTATGTTTGGTGCTAGAAGTAACGCTCCAGCAATAGGAGACGTTGTACTGGCTTTTGGTAGTATGCAGTATTATGCAAAAGGTGGAAGACTTACCTTTAATGTGGGGAAAATAGAGCCTTATGGTAAAGGATTATTATACGAGAATTTTCTTAAATTAAAACAGAAACTTGGAGACCTTGGCTATTTTGATGAATCACATAAGAAACCTATACCTCAATTTGTAAAACGTATAGGGGTTGTAACCAGTGAGACCGGTGCTGTAATACAAGATATAAAGGACGTAACATGTAGAAGAAATGATACGATTGATATAGTGCTTTATCCTGTAAAAGTTCAAGGGGTTGGGGCAGAAGTTGAGATTGCTAAAGGAATAGATTTCTTTAGTTCGTATGATAAAGTTGATTGTGTAATAGCCGCTCGTGGTGGCGGAAGTGTAGAAGATTTACAAGCATTCAACACGGAAATAGTTGCAACTGCAGCTTATAATTGTAAAAAACCGTTAGTAAGTGCTGTTGGTCATGAAACAGACTTCACGATAATTGATTTTGTTTCCGATTTGAGGGCTCCTACGCCGTCTGCGGCAGCCGAGCTGGTTGCTTGGGATAAAGAGTCTGTTGTCGAAAGTTTATTGTCTTATATCGACATGATTGGCAATAAGATATATTATTTTCAACGACAAAAAGCTGGAGACGTACAACATTTATTTACTAAGTTGCAATTATCCTTTGAAAAGAGGGTTAACGCGATAGAAAAAGGATTGACATCGTCTTTTAATGTTATGTCTGTAATGACGGATAAGTTACTGAACGATGGCGAGAAAAAACTGGTTGGATTTGAAAAGGTTATTGAATCAGCTAATCCTCGTGCCATTTTGGATAAAGGATATGCGATTATTACTTCAGATAATGAGAAAGTATCGGGTATTGATGGACTTTCTATAGATAAAAATGTTACAATAACCATGAAAGATGGCAGTGCAGACGCGAAGGTTTGCAAGTTGAGTAAGGAGAAATAGTATGGAATTGGAAGAGTGTTTTGATAAATTAAAAAAGATAACTGAAAAGTTGGAAAGTGACAAGGTTGGCCTTGATGAAGGTGTTAAACTTTTTGAAGAAGGTGCTGAACTTGTTAAAAAAAGTTTACAGGAGTTAAATAAGATAAAAGGAAAGATTTCTGTAATAAAGAAAGATATAGAAAATTTTGTTGAGGAAGACCTCGACGATTAATACGGAGAAGAAAAATGAAAAATAAGGCGATTACAAGTAGAGATGAAGATTTTGCACAATGGTACACTGATGTTGTGAAGGCAGCAAGTCTTGCTGAATATTCTAACACCAAAGGGTGTATTGTTTTTGAGCCTAATGGATATGCAATCTGGGAAAAGATGCAAAGCATATTAAATGAGAAATTTAAGGAAACGGGGCATCAGAATGTTTACATGCCATTATTTATTCCTGAAAGTCTCATGAAAAAAGAGGGCGAACTTATTGAAGGTTTTGCTCCAGAGGGTGCATGGGTAACGGAAGGTGGAAGTAGTAAATTAGAAGAAAGGCTTATTGTTAGACCTACAAGTGAAACGTTGTTTTCGGACTATTATTCCACTAAAGTAAAAAGTTATAGAGATTTGCCTAAGTTGTATAATCAATGGGCGAATGTTGTTAGATGGGAAAAGAATACTAGACCTTTCTTGAGGACAAGAGAGTTTTTGTGGCAAGAGGGACATACTGTTCATGAAAGTGAGAAGGAAGCAATTGAAGAAACATTTAGAATGTTAAATGTGTATAAAAATTTCTTTGAAGAATATCTTGCTATACCAGTAATAACTGGAAGAAAAAGCGAAAAAGAAAAGTTTGCAGGTGCAGAGTTTACGTACACTGTTGAGGCTCTTATGTATGACGGTATTGCGCTACAAAGTGGAACTAGTCATTATTTTGGCCAGAAGTTTTCAAAAGCATATGATATTAAATTTTTGAACAGGAAAAATGAATGGGAATATGCTTATCAAACATCTTGGGGAGTTACAACAAGAATGATAGGTGGGCTTATTATGGTTCACTCTGATGACAATGGCTTGGTGTTACCTCCAAAGATAGCTCCAAGACAAGTTGTAATTGTTCCAATCGGAAGCGATGAAAGAGTTATGGAACTTTGTAAGAGTTATGAAGAATCTTTGAATGAAAACGGAGTGGTTGCATTCATGGATAATTCGGATAAGACCCCTGGTTTCAAATTCGCAGAACATGAAGTAAATGGAATCCCTGTGAGAATTGAAATAGGATTAAGAGATTTTGAGAATAAACAAATAACTCTTGCTAGACGTGACACTCGTGAAAAATTGACTGAAAGTATTGATTGCGATATAGTTAAAGTTGTTAAAAGGTTGTTAGATGATATTCAATCAAATCTTTACAACCAAGCATTGAAACGCCAAAATGAAAAAACTTATACCTGTACTGAATTAAAAGAAGTTGAGAGAATTATCAACGCAAAGCCAGGTTTTATAAAGGCTATGTGGTGTGGCGATGAGGCTTGTGAAGCAAAGATGAAAGAGTTTAGGGGAATGAAGTCTAGATGTATTTTGGAAAATGAAAAACCTGTCTCTGATAAATGTATAGTATGTGGTAGACCTGCCAAGCATTTGGTTGTGTGGGGTATACAATACTAAACTTCAAATAATGGGTACTGTGCAAACTTGAAATAAATAAAATAATACACACCTTATGTATATGGGGTGTGTATTTTTATTCAATCAGTTTTGCATAGCAAATGTATAACGGCTTTATTGCGTTGTTTTTGCGTGAATAAATATACAGAATTTTTATGCAAAGTGGAATTTATAATTATAAAAAGTTATGCATAAAATTTTTGTTCATTTTGTATAAATATGCAAAAAACACTTGCATAATTATAAACCATGATGTATAATGTGCTTGTCACAAAAAAATAAATATGCAAAATACTTATTGGATAGCAGCGATGTTAATGCACGAAGGAGATATAATTATGGCTAGAAATTCTCGTCAATCAAAAATTTTAGAAGTGATTTCGGCAAAGGAAATAGAAACCCAAGAGGACCTTGTTTCTGAATTAAAGAAAGCAGGGTTTGATATTACTCAAGCAACTATTAGTAGAGATATTAAGGAGCTTGGACTTATTAAAATTATGTCTGATAGCAAGAAATACAAGTATGCAGTTATCAATGCAACTAGTCAGGCTGTTTCAAATAAGACAATGAACATTTTTAAGGAATGTGTAATCTCTATAAAGAATGCAATGAACCTTGTTGTTATTAAAACATTAAAAGGTTGTGCTGGAATGGTTTCAGGGTTTATCGACCAACTAGCATATAATAATGTTCTTGGTTGTACATATGGAGAAGATACTGTAATGGTTATCTCCAACGATATTGAAGATGCTTATATGGTTCAAGAAAAGTTGACAGATTTGTTAAAATAGACAAAAACAAAAATATTATAATTAGTAAAGAAACAGCAGTAAAAAATTGTTGTTTCTTTATTTTTTTGCTATAATAACAGCAGAAGGAAAAAGTCATGTTAAGAAATTTACACATTGAGAATATTGCGCTTATAGAAAAACTTGATGTTGAGTTCGATGATAGGTTTAACATCATGACCGGTGAAACTGGTGCAGGTAAGAGTATCATTATTGATGCCCTAAACTTTGTTCTGGGTGAAAGAGCTGATAAGACGCTTATTAAGAATGGTAGAGACTTTGCTCAAGTAGAAGCACATTTTGTGTTTAATGAACCACATGACTGGTTGAGACTTTTTTTTGAATCAATAGATTTAGAACCCGAACAGGAACTCATTATTTCGAGATACATGAGCGTTGTTGGGAAAAATGAGTGCAAAGTCAATGGTAAAGTTTTGACTATCGGTATGTTAAAAGATTTAACAAAACACTTTGTTGACGTACTTGGACAGCATGACCATCAAGCATTGTTAGATATAAAAAACCATATTAAACTGTTAGACCAGTTAGATGAAAACACGATTGTAGAGTTAAAACAGAAAATAGCACAACAGTTGGCTAGGATACAAAAAATCAATAACGACGTAAAAGCTCTTGGTGGAAGCGATATTGAACGTGCTCGTGAGATAGAGATTTTGAAATATCAAATAGAAGAGATAGAAAGTGCCGATATAAGTGAGAAAGACGAAGAGGAACTTTTAGAAAAACGTCAAATGTTACAACATTCCCAGAAAATATCGGAAAATCTTGGTCAGGCGCTAGATGGGTTACGAGATGGCAGTTTTAATACTTTAGCACAGTTAAAACAGGCAGAGAAAAACTTAAATACTTGTTCAAACTTATTCACTGGGGCTGAAGAGTTGTCAAATAGAATAACAAGCGCTAGGTATGAGCTGGACGATATTGCAGAAACAATGTCAGGCATATTAAAGGATATTGAATATTCAGAAGGGCAGTTGAATGACATAGAAGAAAGGTTGGATTTATATTCCAACTTAAAAAGAAAGTTTGGAAATCAAATTGCTGATATTATAGCTTATTTAGGAACGATGAAGGACAAGCTTTTCTTGTTAGAAAACTGTGATGCAAGACTAAAAGAGTTGGCATCAATTAAGAGAGTTGAATTGCAAAAACTGTTTGACTATGCTTCTCAACTTACAATGACGAGAAAAAGAATAGCGAAAGATATCAAAGCAAAGATTGAAAAAGAACTACAAGAAGTAGGAATGAAACACGCAACATTTGAAGTTGTATTTACCAATTCTTATACTATTGAAGATATAGAAAAAACCTGTTCTTTAGATGGTGCTGATGAACTTGAATTTATGTTCAGTGCCAACCTTGGTGAACCGGTCAAACCTCTTGCTAAAATCATTTCTGGTGGTGAGATGAGTAGGTTTATGTTGGCTTTCAAATGCGTAGTAGACATTGACGTTGACAAAACTTTTGTATTTGACGAAATTGACACTGGAATTGGTGGAGATGTTGCAAACATTATTGCCGATAAATTGGCTAAAATTGCCCATAATAACCAAGTTCTTTGTGTAACTCATTTGGCTCAAATAGCCAGTCATGCAACTCGTCATTTCAAGATAGAAAAGACTGAAGCGAACAATGCCACACATTCGCAACTTACCTTGTTAGATGATGAGGCTAGAATATACGAACTTGCTAGAATGATAGGCTCCAAAGGAAGTGAACCAGCACTCTTACATGCTAGACAATTATTGGACTCTGCAAGAAATTAAAATAAGGGATAAAAAATGAATTCCTGCGAAAACTAATCGCAGGAGTTTTTTATATGCAGACGGACAGAAAAAGAAAAAGTCTTATTTACATAATTATGGCAGCATTTGTGTTTGTCTGTTTATGTATTCCATATAATGTGATATTTACTTTGGACGCAAATGCCATTGTAAGTCAGAACGAGATTGAGGACATTTACAAGAACAATAACTTTGTTTTTTCTACAAAGTTTATAAAAGTTTCGGCTGATAATGACGATAGTATAGATGACTATATTGTTCAATACAAACTGTTTGACTTGTTCACTATAAAATCGCTTAAAGTGACGGTAATTGCCGATGAAGTTATGCCGGGTGGAAATTGTATTGGACTGTCTTTGAATAGTAAAGGGGTGGTGTTGATTGGAAGTAACTTTGTTATAACCAAGAATGGTACAGAAAACCCCATTACATCTTCTTCGTTGCAAGTTGGAGACGTGGTTTTGGAGATGAATGGGCAAGAGGTCAATAGTGTTTTGGATATAGCGAAATTACTAGAAAAAACCGATGGTCAACCGATAGACGTTTTATATAAAAGGAACAACCAGAAATATACAACAAATATAACTCCAGCAATGGATTTTCAAACAAAGAGTTACAAACTGGGTTTGTGGATAAGAGATAACGCGTTAGGCGTAGGAACACTTACTTTTATCAAAGATGATTTACGTTTTGGCTCACTTGGTCATGCGATAAATGACGAGGATACAAAGCAGTGTTTTGACGTTGTTGATGGAGAGGTTTATGCTTGTAATGTTATCGGGGTTAAAAAAGGAGAAAAGGGCTCTCCCGGAGAATTGTTAGGATTATTTATGTTGGGGAAAGATGTTCAAGGTAGTATTGATAAAAATTGTCCAAATGGGGTGTATGGATACCTAAATGAAAACAGTGAAATACTTGAGGATAAAAAGTATTTGCAAGTGGGAGGAAGGTTGTCTGTAAAACCGGGTAAAGCGCACATTTTATGTTGTATAGACGGCGAGGAAATCAACAGTTATGAGATACAAATTCTTAAAACATATCAACAATCATCTTCATCGGACAAAAGTATGGTCATAAAGATAACTGACCCAGAACTGTTAGAAAAAACGGGTGGAATTGTTCAGGGAATGAGTGGAAGTCCAATAATACAAAACGGGAACATTGTTGGTGCAGTAACACATGTTTTTGTGAATGACCCAACACAAGGCTTTGGATTATATTTAGATTGGATGCTTATAGAGTGATACAAACACTCTATAAGTTTTTTTATAAAAATAGGATAAAAATATCCAAAAATTGTTAGAGAGTTTAGGGCATAATAGTTTGCCAAAGAACAACGTTTTATTGTATAATAAAACATATGTTATATATAATTAGAAATTTGAGTGGAATATCGATACTTGCAGCAGGACTAGGTTTAATGATAGTCTTGGTTATTTCGTTGACAATGCACGAGTATGCACATGCTTTTATTGCGAACAAAAACGGAGACCCAACTGCAAAGATGATGGGGAGACTTACTGTCAACCCAATAGCCCATATGGATTTAATAGGATTCATCTGCTGTTTTTTCTGTGGGTTTGGTTGGGCAAAACCAGTGCCTATCAATCCAACAATGTTTAGAAACTATAAAAAAGGAATGATATTGACTTCTCTTGCAGGAGTTATGACCAATCTTATATTTGCCTTTGTAGGTTGTGGATTCTATTACCTCTGTGTGAGATTTTTTACGGTTGTGAACTTTGGAACACTTTTCTTGGTTTATTTATTTTACTTCATGTACATTATCAACTTGTCGTTGTTTGTGTTCAACCTACTACCAGTTTATCCTCTTGACGGATTTAAGATAATTGAAGCGTGTTCAAAATATGAAAACAAATTTGTTTCATTTATGAGGCAGTATGGAAGTTGGATTTTGATTGCTGTAGTAGTTCTTTGTGGGAACTGGGTATCTTGGTTGATGCAATGGATTGGATATCCTATAACAGCTTTCTGGAATTGGATAATATTTTAGGTGAGATATGGAAGAAGAAAAAATTAGTTTTAAGTTAGAAACGTTTGATGGCTCATATGAGGAAGGACCTCTTGAGGTTCTTTTGCAACTTATAAAGAAAAATAAAATGGATATTGAGAACGTAAAACTTGCATTGCTTACAGAGCAGTACCTTGATTTTATTGCAGAGTTGAATTTGGTGGACTTGGAACAAGCCAGTGAGTTCATAGAAGTTGCGGCAACTCTTATAGAGATAAAGAGTAAAGCGTTGTTGCCAAAAGTTGCTGAAGATATCGATGAAGAAGACCCTGAAGCATTATTGTTACAGCGTTTGCAAGAATACAGACTTTTGAAAGAAAGTGGTCAGAAACTTAAAGAGTTGGAAAATATAGATAGATACTATAGAATTCCGGCTGACGACGCAAAGAAGTATAGGATAACAATTAAGGACATGAGTTTAGATTTGTTACTTGATGCTTTTGCGAAGTTGTTAGGTAAAGTACATAAAGAAGCTGAAGTAAACGAGACGAAAGAGGTTCAAAGAGAGAAGTTTACCATCGTTGAAAAAATTGTTACGATAAAACAAACTTTGGCATTGGACAAACGAGTGAAGTTTAGTAAGTTATTTGAAGAGGGTGCTACGAAAGATGAAGTTATAACAACATTTTTGGCATTGCTCGAATTATTAAAATTGCAAGAAATAAAAGTGTTCCAAGATAGCACTTTTGAAGATATAGACATTGTTAAGGTGGTAAAATAATGGAAAATTTAGAGAATATAATAGAGGCAATATTATTTGTATCTGGTGACGGGGTTGAGATTAGCGACGTTGCTGAAAAATTACAAATAGATGAAAAAGAAGTGCAAACTGCAGTTGATAAACTGAAAGCAAAACGTGAAAAAACGGGCATACAGTTGATAACATATAGAAATAAGGTTCAGTTGTCTTCAAACCCAGAGTATACGCCTTTTGTAGATGAAGTTTTGAGACCTATAAAAGAAAAACAACTTACTAAAGCTGTTATGGAAACTGCTGCGATTATCGCATATAAACAACCAATCACTCGTCTTGAGATAGAAAATGTTCGTGGAGTAAATAGCGACTATGCAGTAAACTGTTTAAGTGAAAATAATTTGATTGAAGTTGTTGGACGTAAAGATGCAATAGGAAAACCTTTATTGTATGGGACAACGGATAACTTCCTTAAAAAGTTTGGACTTCAAAACATTGCAGAGTTGCCAGACTATGATGAACTTTTGGAGAGAATAAGGGTTATTGAGACACCAAAAGAAAAGAGTTTGATGCACTTCGAGGATTATGCTGAAACACAAGCGAATGAAGCACAGGCACAAGAAGAAACTCTTGAAGAAAAACAAGAAACCCTTGAGGATATTGTTTCAGAAACAGAAGACGGGGATATTGAGTTTAGTCAGGATTATATAAAAAGTTTGTTCAGTAAAGGTAAAAAAGGAACTCCAGTAGATGCTCCTAAAGACGAAGAACAAGAGGAAGTTGCTGCTAAAAATTTTATGAATACTATATATGATGCAGACGATAAAGACGACGATATAATTTAGTATAAATACATAAGATAAAAACATAAAAGAGGGGGACTATGTTAAGAAAGATTTTAGTTATAATATGTGCAGTATTAATTACATTCGGCTGTACAACACTCGGATTATACACTTTGGACTATATGGGATTTGAAGATGGCAAACTCCAATTTTATTTTGGCGATAAAGGGCCAGACGATACAGACCCAACAGACCCGACAGACCCAGAAGGTCCAGATGAACCAGAAGCCCCTAAAACAATATATACAATAC
>CAYJCC010000014.1:0-10633 GCA_964368655.1 uncultured Lachnospiraceae bacterium
GATAAAACGATATAGAATATAGGAATGTAGCTCAGTCGGTTAGAGCACCACTCTGATAAGGTGGGGGTCGGTGGTTCGAATCCACTCATTCCTACCAAATAAAGCGTCCGAAAGGACGTTTTTTTGTCCCTCAAATTTTATATTACCACCGACTCCCCACCTTAATGTTGGGGGTCGGTCTAGACGCTCGTTTCTCTCGCTATTCCGTCGCTATGCTCCTTGCGAATCCACTCATTCCTACAGTTGATAGTTCTTTCATTTTTGTAAAAACGCCCAAAAGGGCGTTTTATTATTTATTCTATTATTTTACTCTGAATTGTAGCAGCATTTCTTTGTCGGTAGGGGATATTCTGAAACTATCTCTGCATTTGGAAATACCTTTATTTATTGTGAATTTATTTAGTTTATGTGTTTGTAAAAATGCGATGGTTTTTTCTCGTTGTTTTGTAAAACATTCTGCAAATAGCCATGCATTGACCATGTTGACATAATATTCAGTTTCATCTGTAAAAGTGTTCATGATATCAAATATTTGTTGGATATAACGGTCGTCATCTACTAACTTGAACAATATAGTTATGCCCACTCTTCTAACAAATGGTTTTTTGGATTTAATGAGTTTTTTGCTCAACTCAAAATACTGTTGTTTGTTGTTTTCTTTTATGTTGAATTTTAATAGGTCACAGGTTGCCCAATTGTCTGCTTTATTGGCGTACTCTATCAAATACTTTGACATGAGGCCGAAATCTTTTATCTTGCAAATCAAACTACCATTTATGGAGGTGTTTGTAAAGTTTTCCCATAAATTCAAATCCAAAAACTCCATAAAATTGCCTTTTGCAATGTCTCTGACAATAATTTTTACGTCAGGAGATTGCACTGCAATACATGGCATTTTTGTGTTTATTATACGTTGTTCCCATTCGGATTTTTCTTTTCCTTTACTAAAGGTCAAAAGATATTTTTGGAACTCTTCTCCGTCTTGTTTTGTCCAGTGTTCTTTTATAAGATTCATAACAAACTCCTTTTTTATAGTATCAAACAAAGAGACGAATAAGTCAAATCTTTTTGGTGGTTATGAACCATATTATTTGTTGATTTTTTAGATGTTGTTTAGTATAATCTAGACGAGGTAAAAATGGCAGTTGGTTGGAATTTATGGCATGGTTGCCACAAAATAAGTGAGGGGTGTAGACATTGTTATGTTTACAGAAGAGATGCGAAGTGTGAAAGAGATGCTTCGCAGGTTTTTAAGACTCAAAACTTTAATCTGCCTATCAAGAAAGACCGACAAGGGAATTATAAAGTAAAGAGTGGTGAATTGGTATGGACGTGTTTTACGTCTGATTTTTTGTTGGCAGATGCTGACGAGTGGAGAACGGAGGCGTGGGACATTATTCGTCAACGCAGCGATTTGCATTTTTTGTTTATAACCAAACGAATAGACCGTTTTGAACAATGTATTCCTGATGATTGGGGTGATGGTTGGGAGAATGTAACTGTATGTTGTACTTGTGAAAATCAGGAGATGGCAGACTATAGATTGCCTATATTTAAGAGGATAAAAGCAAAGCACAAAATCATAATAAACGAGCCTTTATTGGGGCCTATAAATTTAGAGGGATATTTAGATGACACCATTGAACAAGTTGTGGTTGGTGGCGAATCTGGGAATGACGCAAGAATTTGTGATTATGATTGGGTTCTTGATATTTGCAGACAATGTATGGAGAAAAAAGTCAGTTTTCATTTCAAGCAGACAGGCGCTTTTTTTAAGAAAGATGGCAGGCTTTATAGAATATTAAGACAGTTTCAACATAGACAGGCTCGAAAGGCTGGAATCAATTATTCTTCAGGAAAATATAAATCTCTTATATAAATGTATAAAACCTCTCCGTTTGCAAAATCTAAAAGAAAAAGGAGGGGAATATGGAAAATACTTCAGAAAGAGTTTTACGTGCGATAGTGTATTATTCTTTGATTGCGGTGGTTGTGGCCTTAACAGCGTTGTTCGTTTCAAGAGTTGCAACAACTGACGGAATAGCATTATGGATTCAGATAATTTACTATATCTGGTCAGCAGCAGTAATTTTCGTTGTGGCCTGTGATTTAACATGTATAATCGTAGGAAGAACAAGATGTTACTTGGGTTATGTGCTATATGGAATTACCATTGCAGCAATCGTCATGGCAGATATCTTATTCATGAATTTGAATCTGTTAAATGCTTTAGGCACATCTGTTGAAGTTACCTTTATGGGGTTGATGGGCTTATGCTTTGTACCAACAATCCTAGCAATATTGGTCTACTTTACTGGTAGAAGAATGTTGAACCAGAGATAAAAAATACAGCCTAGTGCTGTATTTTTTTATTTACTCCTCTTAAATCGAACTTTGGTATTTCTTCTGTGGTGGCGCTTGATAAATCTTGTATGTATCCGTTTAAGCCCAACTTTGAAGCATACAAAGTTGCTCGCTTATATTCAATGTTTTTTAATTTTCTATTTATTTCTGGGTAGTTAATGCAATTGTGGTAGGGAGTAAACTGTCCCATAATGCTAACTGTTGCGTCAGGGTGGTTTTGGTTTATCCAGTTCAAAATTTTGATGCTATCATCTGTGTATCCCGGTAAAACTAAGTGACGAATGATTACTCCTTTTTTTAGCAAATCATTTTCTAAAATGTTTTTTGGTTGGTTTATATACATTTGTTTTATTGCTGCCGTGGCAACTGTAAAATAGTTTTCGCAGTTGCTATATTTTTTGGATAGGGCAGGGCCACAATATTTTAGGTCCACCAAATATATGTCTATAAATTTTGCAAGTTTTTGTAGCATTTCTACACTTTCATATCCACTGGAATTGTACACAATTGGTATGCCAGGACGATATATTTTTAATGCAGATATGATTTTGTCTGCGTATGGAGTAGGGGTGACAAGATTTATATTATTTGCACCTTGTTCTTCTAACTCTTTGAATATTTCTGCCAACCTTTTGACTGTTATGTTTTGACCAAAATTTTCACTGCTAATATCGTAATTTTGGCAGTACACACATCGCAGATTACAGCCACTAAAAAAGACTGTGCCACTTCCAGACGTGCCACTTATTTCGGGCTCTTCTCCATAGTGTAAACAGGCTAGGGCCAAGCGTATTTTATCCGGTAATTTACAGTAGCCAAGTTGGGCTTTTCTATCTACATTGCACTTTCTTGGACAATTATTACAAAGCATATTTTACCTCGTTATCTTATTATCTTCTTTTTATCTCGTTTGGTCAATTATTTTACAAAAAGATATTGTTTCATTTGACTTTGTTTTTGTTACAAGTTAAAATTGATTTGTTACTCTTATATAATAATATATATAGAGCTACAAATACTACAAAATATAAGGAGTTAGACAAAATGAAAAAGAAAGGACTTCTCACTGCAATATTACTTGTTTTAGCCAGTGTCGTTTTGGCAATACCAACACAACTCGGTGCAGCTGTTCAAGCTTTAACAGGATATGATAGCCTTATCGGTCCAGTTATTACAGTGGAGCAGATTCCAAGTTCAGGAAACTTAGGAGACGAAATTTTTATTCCAGCACCATCAAGCATGGGCGCAGTTGTTACAGTAAATGACACAAATAAAACGTACACCAACGAAACATCTGGATATGTTTATAAGTTGGAAGTGACAAGAGCAAAAGAAGGAAACATTGCTTTGACACTTGCTACAGAGAATGGCATAAGAGGTTGGAAATTTAAGGCAAATTATACAGGAACATACACATACAAGTATGTAGCTGAATCTACAAAGGTGGCAGGAAGTGGAAAAACAATATCCACAGTTTCTCCAGCATATAGTGTAGTTATTACTGGACCAGCAGCAACTATTACTTTGCCAGAGAACAGCATTTATACTGTTCCTAGCATTTTACCTGTAAATACGTCAGTAAAATTCCCAGCTGCTATCGTTAATAAAGACGGTTCAACTGGTGTTACTACAGCATACCTTATCAGAAATGGTGTAAAGATTAAAACATTTACAGATAGCGACATTCAAACAGACACCAATGGAGTAAAATATTACTCTGCTTATAATTTGGACACTGTTGGAACATACACATTGACATATCAATACCAAGTTGGTACAAGTGAGCCAGTTTCTCTTGTAAAAACATATACGGTAAAGTCTAACTATGATATTAGCAAATTAGAACTTACATTAAACATTACAAATACTCCAACAACAGCAACTTTAGGGGTTGGACAAACTCTTCCAAAGCCAACAGTTGTTGATGTTGACGGAAATACAATTGAAGCCTATATCAAAATCGAAGCTTACAAACTTATAAACGATACTGACTCTGTTGCAGTTAATGGAACAATAAACGATTTCACATTTACTGCTAATGAGGCAGGGGACTATAAAATATATTATACTGCTATTGCTAACTACGGTTCAACAACAGTAGAGTCATCAAGAAAATCTTTTAAGCTTACAGGTGTTAAGGACAATATGGCTCCAACATCTTCTGCAGTTAATGATTATCAAATGGGTTCAACAGGACTTTCAGTTGATGGTATTACAGCAGTAAAAATCAATGGAACATTTAAGACTATCCAAGAAATTTTCTTTACAGCTGATGGTGTAAATTACACAGCAGAAACATTTGCAGCATTATCAGATGTATATAAGAGAGAAGTTCTTATAAAGGCTCTTGGGAACCTTTCATATGCTATTCCTTCAACAGCAGTTGTTGGAACAGCTATAACAATTCCTGCAATATATGCAACAGATAACTACAGTGTTTTTGGAAGCAGCGTAAACGGAATTGAAGTTGTTAGACAAGTAAAATTTGAGGGTAGCAATACTGTTCAACCAATTAAAGATGGTGAGAACGTAGTGTTTAGTGGCTCTTCTGCAACATATACTTTCACAACAGCAGGAACACATACAATCAGATATTACGCAAAAGATAAAAACTCAAACAATAACGAAGAAGTAGAACTTGCTTCTTACACAATCATTGTTACAGACTCTGCTATTGCTACATCAACTCCAGTTATAAAGTTGCCTACAGTACCAGCAAGTGTAGCAAAGACTGACAAAATTTCTTTCACAATGACAGCTCCTACAGATTCTCATGACCAAAGAGTAGAGTATCATGTATATTGGTCATTTATAAACGACCTTTCAACTAAAACAGTTGAAGAACTTGCATCTTATGAATTGATAGCAGAAGACGGAAAATATGAAATAGACCTTTCTGCTTATGAAGAAGCAAACATGGGCACAGATGGTGCTGTATACCTTTACATTAGAGCAATCAACGACGGTGGAACTGTTGCCACAGCAAGTGATGATATCCAAATCAAAAACGTTGGATTAAATAAAGACTCTGTAAGCCCAGTAGTTGTAACAGAAGACAGTGCTTATATCTCTTCATTCAAAACAGCAAACGGATTGGGCGATTCAGACGAACTTGTATTCTCACAAGGAACACAAATCAACTTGCCAGACTATTCTATTTCAGATAACATGGGTGCTTCAATGAACATCGCTGTTACAAACGAATATGGAAAGGGAGTTAGGGTAAAAAATTCTGCTCCAAGCGCAACAACTATTGTCGGTGGAACAGAATATGAGATTTCAAATGCTTACTTTGTTGCATCATCAGGTGGTGTTCACTATATCACATATTACGCTATTGATGGTGGAAACAATGTGGTAGCAAAGACATTTGCTATTGAAATAACAATAGACAATGCTAGTCCAGATTATATTCAGACAGACGCATTGCCAACTACAATTGAAAAAGGTGTATACTATGAGCTTCCAAAACTTGTTATGAAAAATGGTTCAGAAGCAATCGATACAACTCTTCATACCGTTGTCTTGTTCTGGGAAGTAAATTCACCAATCGAAATGTTTTATGATTATAACGGAACAACTCTTATCGGATTCAAAGCGTTGGAAACAACAGGTGATGGTGAATATATCGAATTCATCGCAAAAGGGTCTGTAGATTCCGTTGACGTAACTCCAAAAACATATAGAAAGACAACTGTTACAGATACAATCAAACCAACTCTTACACCAGAAACTTACTACGTATTACCAGCTGAAATTGAATATACAGCAGGTATGGAAATTTTCCTTCCTAACTACGAAGCAGTAGATAAGTACAGTAAGGGTAACATTATTGAGACTATCGATATTGAGACTATCGATAACGTTGCAGTTACAGCAAAAAAAGGTAGCACGGATGCTACTGTTACAGCAGTTACAGAAGACTTATATGCTAGAGAAAATGGCTCAAGTGGAATATCTATTACAAGATACAAGTTCACTCCAAGTTCATCTGGAACATGGACTATCACATATAGTGCAACAGACGAAAGTGGTTTAGTATCAACAGCAACTCTTACAATTAAAGTAGGTGACTGTGACGCCCCTGAACTTACATGGAACAACAAAGCCACAGACCTTATTACAAAGGCAACAGTTGGAGATTCCTATGAATTAAAACTTGATTTCTTCAAGATATTTGATAGAGACACAGAGGATATGACAGATGCTGAATATCTTGCATACCTCAGCAGTTCTGAGAATGTTAATATCTACTTAAGTGACCCAGATTCAGCAACTGTTACAAATGCTTTAGCAGACGCAACAAACAAGGGATACAAGTGGACATTCGACAAAGCAGGAACATATAAGTTGTATTTCAAGTTGACTGATGAAACAAAAAACACGCAAACTTATTCATATAACATTACAGTTAGTGCAGCCGAAGAAGGCACACAAGAAGATAAAAATGATGTAGTTGGAATTGTACTTATCACAATTGCTTGTATAATCGTAGCCGGTATCATTATATACTTCATCTATGCTGGAATAAAGAGTTCAAAGAATAAGGGTCGGAAGAAACAAATTTCAGAAAAAGACGATGAGAAAATCGTAAAATAATAAATTAAAGAGCTACGAAAGTGGCTCTTTTTTATGTTTGTATGACAGAACATTTTTTGCTTAGATATAATAAGTATATAAGTTGTCAATAATTTATTTGCCAACTGCGTTATTTCATTAAAACTATTTGTATTTTCATATCTTTGTGGTAAAATATAAACAAATGGAGAGGGGTATGTTGGATAGAAAAACGTTAGGATTTCTAAAAGAGTTAAATTCATTGTGTGGGGAAGGCTCATACAAGGTTATTGATTCGGCAGCCCTCATAGAAAAAGCCCCAAAAAGACTTGCGTTAAACGAAGATGTTATTGAGGATATGTTAAAGTATCTTAAACAAAATGAATATATAGATATCAAGTATTCAGAGAATAAGGTTTACTGTTTGACGGTGCTTTCAAAAGGTCGGGCACTCTTTGAAAAGATAAAAGATGATTCAAAGTTAAAATCTAGTTTTCGAAAGTATGTTTTCTGGAGTGTGCTGGGCAGTGCAGTTGCTGCATTTTTAGGAGCGTTCTTGGCCGTTTGGCTGTTTAAGTAGGAGGAGAGATGTTGTCCTTAAAGGAAAAGAGAGCAATGGTTTTCTTATATGAAAAATGTAAAGACAAAAAATCTTGTCTTATTTCTCCTGCTGAAATAATCGATGCGATGATGCCAAAATATGAAATCACAGAGGCTGAAGTTTCTCAAATTGTGAGTGGACTTGAGTTGGATAATTATATCAGTGTGATAAACTCCGATAATAATGGAAAACTTATTTATTGTATTTCGCTAAAGCAAAAAGGTCAGGCTTTTGAAAGAGAAAAGAAAGGTCAAAAAAAACAATGGGCCTGGTGGGTATCCAGAACCATTATTCTTGCTATAATATCGTTTGCCGTTGGTATGATATTAAAAGCGATATTTAGTTAACTATAAAATGTTTTGGAAGTTGAATCCCATTATATGTCGATTCTTCTCCGAGTATTCTTTAAGTAAATTTACTTCGATTATGGCACTGTCATAGTCGTTATTTTTTACTGTGGTCAAAAGGTTTGTTAGGGTATCGGTTATACAACTTAAATCTTTGTGATTAAACATTAAACATAGCCCTTCCTCTCTTTTGTCCCATTCTCCTTTGATATCTGATACCCATTCGGTTAGTTCTGAAATGTTTTCTTCATGTTCTTCGAATTCTTGGTATAAAGATTTTACGTCGGCTTTCAATCGGTCATTAATCTTTGCGACAGTGATAACCTCGTAGGTTGCCAGAGAAAAAAGCGATAATGTTATTATCAGTACAGCAATTAAACGTTTCACCAGTTTGTACCTCCATCGTATGAAGTTTCACGGGATACAAACGAACCTTGTTTTGGTTGTATATACATTTTTCCTTGGGTGTTGAGTGTAACCAAGGCTATGTTTTTCATGTTTAGAAATCCTGCACCTTCCAATTCGGTGCGGACAAACTCTTCGTCTATTTTTGCGAGTTCAATGTTTTCTTTTACGAGTTTACCTTCGGCAAGAATTATTATAGGCAGACTTGCAGGGTCTTTTGGTAGTTGTATATCTTGAGCTGTCAATGGTGCAAATGCAGAACGTGGTAAAATGCTCACAGTTCCATTTGTTTGCATTATGGCATATAGCACTTCTTCGAGGTTGAAATATCCACTTCCTCGTAACATTTCTTGTAGGTCATTAAAATTCATGTTTAGCCCTTTCAATACGTTGTAATCAATGCCATCTGGTCCAATCAAAATTACCGGTTTGCCATTAAGCAGTTTTCTTGCAAAAAGGCTTTTTCTTGCCAATAAGGAAAGAAAATAGTGTAGAGTAGCGAGGGTGAGTAGGGGGATTATTCCGTGGACTAAAGGCAGGGCAGTTTCTGCCATCGGGATAGTCGCCAAATCTGCAATAATAAGAGTTATAACTAACTCAAACGGTTGCATTTCTCCTATCTGACGTTTTCCCATTAAACGTAACAGTCCCAATACTAGAAAATATATAATAATACTTCGAACAATTAAAGTGTATGTCATATAGATAATTTTGTCTAAATGGCATATTTTTATACTTGCTTTTTAACCTTCTTTTTTGTAAAAGTAGATTTTATATAACTTAAATCAATTATTTTGAAACAAGCCATTAACAATCCGAAAGCTGTTACACTTGCAAGTCCTGCCAAAATTAAGGCTACAAGACTTGGAAATACAAATGCAAACAAGTTATAGATATACTTTGTAAAAAGGCTGACAGGTACCGTTATGACGCTCAAAAGCACAATAGAAACAACATATTTGAGTCCAATATATGTGGTTTTGTTGATTTTCCTTAAACTTAGCAAGGATACAATTGTCATACCGATTCCGTTTACCAACAATAAGGTGTAAACACCAAACTTTTCTGGCATGAACCATACCAAACATAGAGTTACGGCATTGGCAATTAAATTGTATCTGAAACTGCTCATTTCGTGTCCAAGAGAGTTGAGAGCAGATGAAGAAATCATTGCCATACACATAGGAACAACCAACCAACTTCCCATGGCAAGATATTTACCAGCGAGAGTATTTGCGTAGATGAATTCACAGGCAGGAACTCCCAAGCCGATGAACACTGGTATGGAAATAAAACTACAACATAAAGTGAATATTATGGCACTGTTCAACTGATTTTTTATAGCAGATTGTGGGCTGTGTGCGTTTACCAAGTTGGTTAATTTTGGAATTAATACCATTGCTAAAGAACCAATTATAGTGGAGGGGATTGTTAACAGAGGAAAGGTCATTCCCATAGTTATTCCCATTTCGCTTAAGGCTTGTTCTTGTGAAAAACCAATAGAAACTAATCTCATAGGTAATATGATGGATATGAGAGGCTGCATAATAGAGGTTGCAATACGAACTCCAGTTATGGGCGCACTGGTTTTGAAGACTTGTTTGAATTGATATTTTGGACGCGCCAAAGAACCTTTCCCTTTGAAGAAAAAGAAGATTCCTAAAATCGTACTAAAAACTCCAGCGATGGCGTATGAAATACCTGCTGGTAAAAGTTGATTGGAATTGGTTAAAAGCAAACAACCTACGACGAGTAAAACCACACGAAGTGCCTGTTCTATAAACTCGACAAGCCCGACCTTGAAATATTCTTCTCGCCCCCATAAATAACCTCTAAAAGGAGTATATATGGCTGTGGAGATAATGGTTGGAACGAGTAATGCAAGTATAAAATAACTATTCGTATTTCCAAACAAGGAAATGAAAATGTTTTTTCCACCGAACACGCAAATGGCCATAACCAAAACCATTCCCAAACTTAAAAGTAGGGCAGAGGACACGGCGCTCCCAACTTTTTTCTTGTTGTTCCCCACGAAGTTTATTGCTGTTTCTTTAGAAACGCTTAGTGGCAACCCAGAGTTGATGCAAGTTGTAAAAACTGTGTAAACCGACAAGCCCAAAGAGTATGCTCCAAGCATTTCTGTGGAAATCAGTCTTGATAAAATTATTTTATATAGGAAACTTAATGCTCTGGTCATGACGCTGAACATTGTGATAAGTGCAACTGCTTTTACTATTGATTTACTTGTGTTTGTTTTCATAAAATATATCTATTAAACTTGTCCACATAAAATACTAAATATTTTTATTTTTTGAAGCATATATATTAAAAATGGAGGGGACATGGAAAAGGTTAAAGT
>CAYJCC010000015.1:0-10379 GCA_964368655.1 uncultured Lachnospiraceae bacterium
AATACAAACAGTTGCAATATATCAATCACTATTACAAAACCAAACAAAATTAACAATCCAATAGTATGAATTTTTTCTTCAATTTTACGATTTATAGGCTTTCGTCGTATCCATTCTATCAAGACAAAAACCATTCTTGCACCATCTAACGCTGGTATAGGTAACAAGTTAAATACTGCCAAGTTTACACCAATTAAAGGCACCCAAAGCAATAGGTATAGTGCACTTATTGAAGATGTTTTCGCTATAGCACTTACAGTCGTTATTGGTCCACCAAGGCTGGATATGCTCATTTTACCGATTAGCAATTCACCAAGGATTACCAAACATTGCCATGCTATTTCAAAGCAGAAAGGTACTGCTCTTAATAATGCTCCACCAAAACTGTATGTTGCATTTTCAGAATTTCCTACACCAAACAATTCAACCTCTTGACCATCTATCACAGTAACGTATTTAGTAACTGTTATGTTTACCTTTTCGCCGTCTCTCTTTACAACTAAATTAACATCTTCCCCTACTTCATATTCGGACAATAACGTACTGATTCCACCGTTCAAATATCCCGGTCTTTCGCCGTCAACTTTTACAATTACGTCACCCACTTGAAAATCGTTTGGGCAACCCTCTACTACTTCAGTGATACGAGGAGTTCCGTCTCCCATTACACACAATAGAATGACGCTAAAAAGCACAGAAAACAAAAAGTTAAAGAATGCTCCACTAAAGAGAACAATCAGTCTCTTCCATGGTTTTTGAGCGTTAAATGCGTCTGGGCTATCTGCGTCTTTATCTTCGCCCTCAAAAGCACAATATCCACCAAGGGGTATCATTCTGATTGCGAAAACTTCGCCGGTTTTCTTACTCGTATGCTTGTACAGAGCCTTACCAAAACCAATGGAAAACTCGTTTATTTTGAACTTGAGGATTTTACCAGAAATATAGTGGCCAAATTCATGCACAGTTATCATAACCATAAGCACAAGTATTGCCACTAAAATATATGCGAATCTCAACCAAAAGTCAGATGTCGCGAATATGCCCCAATTAAAAGCCAATAATGATGCCAACTTTTTCTCCTCTTACTATATATGTATTACTATTTCGTCTTTTTTATAACACGCGAATGATAAATCCAATTACGGCTGCAATCCAAACTGCATTAAAGATAAGTCCGTCAACTCTGTCCATTACTCCACCGTGTCCTGGGAATATTTTACCGTAGTCTTTTATCTCTGCTTTTCTCTTAAGATAACTTGCAAAGATATCTCCGATTTGGCTTAATAAAGCCCCGATTATACCAATTACTGCCATCCATATGGCATTAAGTTTTAGAACCTCTGCCGCCTTAACGAACGCAGGGTCTATCGAGAACAATAAGAACAATAATACTGCACTCAATGCTCCGAAAACGAGTCCACCAACTGCACCACTTATCGTCTTATTTGGACTGATATTTGGACACAATTTTGGTCCCTTTATTGTCATTCCTGTTAACATTGCCATAGTATCGGTTATCATAGTGATAGCAAACACCAAAATCAATATAAATAGATAGAATGTAGAGCCTGTAATTACAGATGCACCAGAAACGGATATCTGTTCATTAAAATGGTTTATAAAATATAACATCGAGAACAAAATTACAGGATAAATCCATGTAAACGCAGTGTTTACTGTTTCGTCCCAAGATTCTTTGAATCTATCTTCGTCTTGGTTTCTTTTCATAAACAACTGAACAATAAATACAACTATTGCCAATCCCACAAACGAAATTAAGTAGTAATATAGGTAATAATTCCATACCCATTTTAATATGTACCCTGCACAGACTCCTCCGTACAGTAAAACGGCATAAGCAACTGAAAACGGAGTACTATTTACTCTACCCATTTTGTTAAGGGCTTGAGAAACCTCCCAAACTCCAACTATAGATAGGAATAATACCAACGCATCAAAAACATATGGCGTCCAAATTTTAGATACAATAGCACCTGCTAATATTAATAATATTCCAGCACTTGTTATCAATCTTTTTTTCATACTATCTCCTTCGTTATCGCTCCAAATCTTCTATTACGTTTTTGGAACTCCATTAACGCTTTTTCTAGATGTCTCTTTGTAAACCCCGGCCAATATACTTTTGGGAAATACAACTCACTGTATGCCCCTTGCCATAACATGAAATTACTTATACGCTGTTCGCCACTTGTTCGAACTATAAAATCTGGGTCTGGCAATCCTGCCGTATACAAATATTTTTCTAATGTTTTTTCTGTTATTTCGGTTACACCACTCTTTAACATTTCATTAACTGCTCGAGTTATTTCTGTTCGTCCACCATAGTTAAGCCCTAGATTTAATACATTCCCAGTATTCTTACTTGTTTTCTCTATTAGGTTTGAAATTGCACTTGCCACGTCTTTAGGAAATTTTGTATAGTCGCCCATGACCATAACTTTAATATTCCTATTGTTTAAGTTTTCCAGTTCTTTTTCTGCAAAGTCTTTGAACAACTCAAACAAGTATTTAACTTCTTGCTCGGGACGATTCCAATTTTCTGTAGAGAACCCGAAAATACTAACAACGTTTATCCCATAGTTAAAAGATTCTTTAATTACCTTTTTCAATCTTTCAATTCCCTTTAGATGACCATATGAACGAGTCTGCTTCAACGCTTTTGCCCAGCGACCGTTCCCGTCAATTATAAACGCTATATGTTTCGGTATTTTAATAATCTTGTCTTTTTTAGAACTCATTATTCTCCTTGCTTAAACTTCCAGAATATCTTTTTCCTTCTTTGCGTACATTTCGTCTATCTTTGCAACAGTTGCATCAAGTTTCTTTTGTACATCTTTTTCATATCCAGCATATTCATCTTCAGAAATTGTGCTGTCCTTCTTTAACTTCTTAAAGAACTCCAAAATATCTCTTCTTTCGTTTCTGCAAGTAACTTTTGCGTTTTCAGATAATTTTCCAATTTCCTTAACAAACTCTTTTCTTCTTTCAAGAGTTAGTGGAGGAAAACATAATCTAATAATTTTTCCGTCGTCACTAGGAGCAACTCCCAAGTTGGCTTCCATAATTGCTTTAGCTGCTGCCCTGAGCATGGAGATGTCCCACATAGAAACAATAATCATTCTTGCTTCTGGAACACTTATTGTTGCCATCTGATGTAACGGTGTCATTGTTCCATAATAATCCACCATTATTCTCTCTAATATTTTTGGATTGGCTCTACCAGCACGAATCTGTACTAACTCTCCTTCAAGGTAACTTACAGCCTTTTGCAAATTCTCTTCGTATGCCATCAATTCAAAGTCAATATCTTCTCTATCCATTTTATCCACCTTATGTAAATTATATACTATTGCGACATAAATAGTTCCTGCCACAACAGTTGATACTATTGTACTAGAAAAAATCAAAAATCGCAAGTTATTCGGCTACTCTTTCAATATAAAGCAAAATAAATTTGTCGCAAAATGAGGCAAGTTTGCCCACTTCTTTCACAGAACAAGAAAAAAGACGGTCATCTGCCGTCTTTTTACATACTTATGAATTAACTTTTTGAGCGACTATGGTTCCATCCATTCCTGAAGTAAACACAAGTTTTTTATATAAAAACTAGCTATCAAGCCATTGTCTTCCAACTCTATATTGGTCTGTAAAGAAGACGAGCGCCAAGTCCACTATTCGTACTAGTCGACCCATAATTACACCCCCAATAAAACGCACCTGCATTATCAGAAATACCACAATGACCACCAAAGAATACCACGCGCCAACCAGCATAATACCACTAATAATCCCCATAAGATGTGTCATTATTTTGACTAACAACCGTTGGCATAGAAACAAATGGATTGTTGACGTCATAACCAAATTTAGAGGTATAACCACTTACCATATTATTTACATAACCTAATTGAGTATAATTAGTAATAGTGTCATCCACATACTCGGTCGGATTGTAGCACACATAAGATTGTCCGTTATTTATATTTATTCCGTCTACAAATTGATATATATTACCATAGAAATTTTCTATTCCTCTATACTTCATTGTCCCGTTAGTTGTATTAAAACCAGAGGCTGTAGCAATACTGTCAGTTTGTCCAGAAAGTAATATGCCGTAACTCCCATCCACATTCCCTCTCATTATATTCTGCGAATTAAGAGTGGCAAACTCAACTTTGAATAGGTCTTGCAAGGCTGTTACTGCCCAAATGTCCATTATTTGGTATCTAGGGCCATTGTTTTTAGCGTAGTTTCTGAATTCTGCTCGAGTTATACCTCTTTTTGAAGACGAACCCGTTACAGAAACTAAATTCGAACCCTTTAAACTTGCGTTATATTTTCCTATACAAAAATAATTTACTTCATTTCCATTTCCGTCTGTAAAAATTGGGTTGAGAAGCCAAGTATCGTCTAATTTTACTCCACAAATTTTTGTAGTTTTCACCCCATTGGAATCAACTGTATATTGAGTATAGAACTTTGGTATTTTCATAAATTTATTTCCAGGGGTGTCTGTATATTCATATTCGACTATATCACACCAAGGAAAAATACTGTCAAAAGATGACGTTATTGTTCCTGTGCTTGAATTTATACTGTATGTCAATCCAACTGCATCATCCGTTCTTGTAAGGGTTGAACTAATTGAGGTTTCTCCAGAAACACCACAAACTTTTATTGCTCTAATTTTACTTGAATAAGTTTCCCAGCTACTTGCTGTTTTATACGCCTCTACTAAACTATCTGGAACATAAATTCGATATTCATTCCCATAAAAAAGATCTGTCTCTAGGGTTGGTGGAGTTGTTGATTGAATTACCACACTTGTTAAGTTGTCACAACCCCCAAAAGCAGACTTCCCTATACTTGTTACGCGGTCAGGAATAATTATTTGGCTCAACCTGTCGCAATCATAAAATGCATATTCCCCTATACTTATTATACTATTTGTCAGAGTAATATTAGTTAAATGCTTACAATATTTAAAAACCTCATCATTTATACTTGTTATCCCACTTGGAATAATTATATTGGTTAAGCCAGTTTGTTCAAAGGCATTTCTTCCAATTTTTGTAATATTGTTTGGAATAATTATATTGGTTAAGCTGGAACATTGCATAAAAGCATATTCCCCTATACTTATTATAGGCTTTATTTTTCCGGTTGCAGAATAATAATACTTTGGTATTATTACTCTTGTATCAGAAGATCTATATTTTTTGATTTCTGCACCAGAATTCGCCCATGTAAATTGATTTTGTGCTGTTGCGTACGAAAGATATATGGTTTTTGGTTCATTTGCTAAAAAAGAGTCTTCTATTTCAGTTTCTCTTGCTGCGTCTGAATAAACCCCATGCACAGCAGAACCACTCCATGTTATACTTTCAGGAACGTTAAATAAACTATTTTTTACTGTTTTTATCTTGGTTGCTGTTGTTAAAGTTGTCGGTTTTGCACCATATACTGTTATATCTACAGCGTCAAAAAAGTTACCATAAATCGTAGTGTTATCTTTGAGTTGAGAAATTACAATTTCTGTTTCATATGTCTCGTCTGTATACCAGCCATCAAAAATGGAATATGTAGATTCAGCATCTTCATAGGCCATTACCTTATCTTCTACATTAAATCTACCTTTAGTTACGTTATATTTATAATCTTGTTTAGTTTCGTTTGGAAAAGCAAGATGGATTGTGTATATTACATCTTCTGGTGTTGATGGAGTTGGATCATCTGTACCAATTCTATCTCCAAAATGGAACGCCAATTTACCGTCCTCAAAACTCATATAGTCAAAAGAATATAACCCAAGTGCCGTACAGCCCAAGGTTATTAAACATACACATATTGCAACTAATATTATTTTAATCGATTTTTTCAATTTTATATTCCCCTCTTCCCTTATCTATTTTTTAATTCAAATATCATTTTAATTATATATTTTTAGACAAAAGGTGTCAATTTTTTACAACATATTATGGCAACTTAATAAAATATCAATTTTACACAAAAAAAGAACGGTTTCCCGTTCTTTTATTTATTGTAAATTATTTTTGTTGAGATAATACTTCGTTTACGAAATCATCTTGACGTTTTTGTAGTCCTTCACCCATTTCGTATCTTGTAAATCTACGAATAGTGATTTTCTCTCCGATTGTTAAGATTGCATCATTAACAACTGCTTTAACTGTCTTGTCTGGGTCCATAACAAAAGGTTGTTCAAGCAAGCAAACATCTGAATAGAATTTCTTTACTCTACCTTCAATCATCTTTTCAACGATATTAGCAGGTTTTCCTTCGTTAAGTGCTTGTGCCTTCAAAATCTCTTTTTCATGCTCAACTGCAGATGCAGGAACATCTTCGATTGCCAAATATTCTGGCTTTGATGCTGCAATATGCATAGCAATGTTTTTACACAATGTTAAGAAAGAGTCTGTTCTAACAACGAAATCTGTTTCACAGTTAACCTCAACTAAAACACCAATCTTTCCACCCATGTGAATATATGAGTATACAGCACCTTCTGCTGCGATTCTGTCTGCCTTTTTAGCTGCTGCAGCGATACCTTTTTCTCTCAACCATTCTGAAGCCTTATCAAGGTCTCCATCTGTTGCGTCTAACGCCTTTTTGCAGTCCATCATTCCGGCGTTTGTTCTTTTTCTTAATTTTACAATATCCTCAGTAGTATACATAGTAAACTCTCCTATCTAATTATTCTTGAGTTGGTTCAACTGCTTCTACAACAGCTTCTTCAACAACTGGTTTTTCTTCTCCCTCAACAACTGGGGTTTGTCCTTCTTTTGCTTCTATAACAGCATTTGCCATAGCACCAGCAATAAGGCTGACAGCTCTGATAGCGTCATCGTTTCCTGGGATAACGTAATCGATAGGCTCTGGATCACAGTTTGTATCAACAAGAGCAACAATAGGTAAACCTAATGATTTTGCTTCTTTAACTGCAATATGTTCCTTCTTTGGATCTACTATAAAGAGAAGGTCTGGGATTCTTGGCATATCTTTGATACCACCAAGGTTCTTTTCCAATTTGTCTCTCTCTATCTTTAATTTGATAACTTCTTTCTTTGGAAGAATATTAAATTCTCCTACCTTTTCCATTCTATTGATGTTGTTCAATCTCTCAATACTTGAACGGATAGTCTTGAAGTTTGTCAATGTACCACCCAACCATCTTGAGTTGATATAGTACATTCCGCATCTTGTAGCCTCATCAGCTATAGCTTGTTGGGCTTGTTTCTTTGTTCCTACGAATAAGATAATCTTGCCCTCTTCAGCTTGTTGTTTAACGAAAGCATAAGCTTTCTCAACCAAAACTGCAGTGTCTTCTAGGTTAATGATATGAATATCGTTCCTAGATGTGAAAATATATTTTGCCATCTTAGGGTTCCATTTTCTTGTTTGGTGTCCGAAATGTACCCCAGCCTCAAGCAACTGCTTCATCGAAATTACAGCCATTTTATTTCCTCCTTTTTGTTTATTCCTCCCCCGTGCCTTACTGCTTGCCAATGTAAAGTAGACTGCCCTTCTTCACATTGAAGCCCGTCCGTTAGCAACTTTTTTCAAAGCAACTGCTCACGAATAGCCCATGGGTGTGTAATTTTGAACGCTGTTAGTATATCAAATAAAAAAAGTCTTGGCAATAGATTAAGAGAAAAAACTTTGTGTTTTTATAAAAAATAGAGAGATTTCCTCTCTCTATATTTTACTTCTTCTTTTTATTCCTGCTTCTATGATACTCGTTTTCTCTTCTGCTGTGAAAGTTAATTCCTCTTGGGTTTCTTTTTCATACAGTTTTTCTAAAGTTTCCAAGTTCGTTTCAGTTACCTGATATTTTCTGCTTGTCATCAACTGTTCACCAGTAACCCCTGTTCTTCTCTCAAAACGTGTTCTGGTTGTGTAAACTGCAGAAATTGGAATTGGTTTCTTTGTTGGGTTTAAGTCATTCACTTCGTTTATATACAACAACCTAGCGATTGACTCGTTTTCATTTTGTTGCATGAGATTTAAGTTTTCATCTTTACATACTCTACAAAGCATATATCTTACTTTGAACGATGATACTGGAGTGCTGAACAACATAGGCTTTTCCACGAATTCATCAACCAAATTATATTTAACAACTTGGTCACATTTTTGTTCTATTTCCTCTGTGGAGTAAGTGAACAGTTTAGGATTATCTACTAGCATTTTACCAAATTGCAATCTAGCAATTTTAAGTTTATTTATATATACCGACGCTTTTTCTTTAGCCGTGTCATCGCTATCCCCAACAATCTGTGGAGAAGTAATAACCAACTCTTTGAAATCATCTAAAAGAATACCAAAGTTAAAACGATAGAACTCATATTTTTTCAACAATCTTTCCTTTGGTATAGCAAAAATTATTGGATATCTCATGTAGATATCTTTAAGTCCTTCTTTGTCTACATTTAAGAAAGCTTGATATGTTTCTATTCTTTCTTGCAACGTCTCTATGCTGTTTTCAACTATTTTTGGAAACTTCTTCAATAGCTTATCGAACTCTTTATCTGTCAACTCAAAATAGTCCTTCAAAAATTCTGCGACCTTCGCCGCTTGACTTGTTTGATTTTCAGTGATTCTTCTCTTTATTTCATCAAATGTACTAGCCACTTAAAATCCCTCCAACTAAACACCAACATTATAGCATACTCCTACCCGAAATTCAATATCTTTTTACAAAAAACAGGCTTTCGCCTGTTTTTGTTTTTTTAGATATTTTATTTATTATTTCATCAATCCTTCTTTACGAAGTAATTCATAATATTGTTCAAAAGCGTCATCAATCGTCTTATCGTCCTCAACTAATCTTAAACAATCTTCCCCGTCAATCTCTTCAATAACAAATACAAGAGCTTGGTCATCTTCAATTCCAAGAATCTTTTCTGCTGGTTTTAAGATTGCATAAATCTTGTTTTGCATAGGAATAACTGCTACTTGTTCAAAAACAGTTTTCTTATTCTTTTCATCATATAAAACGATGTCTTCTGAATTCTCCTCATCTAATAGGCACTCTATTGGAGATTTTTCTACATCTTCCTTTTTAGGTGCTTTTTTTGTTTCTTTTACTTTTTCTTCTTTTGCCGTTTTTGGTGTTGGTCTTTTAACGATTTCTGCCATTTTTATTCTCCTTTTTAATGTGAATTTAGATAATCTTGCAAGATTATTGTCGCTGCCATTTTATCTACTACTTGTTTGCGTTTTTCTCTTGATACGTCGGCTGATATAAGTATTTTTTGTGCTGTAGAAGTAGTCAATCTTTCGTCATAAAAATCAATTTTTATAGGCGTTTTTTCCGACAACTTTTCTGCAAAATACTTTACTTTGTCTACAGCCTCTCCCATCGTTCCATTCATGCTAATAGGCAATCCCAAAACAATCAATCCGACGTTTTGTGCCTGACAAATGTCAACAATGTGTTCAAGGTCTTTATTGAGTGCCACACGGGTATAAGATTCATAGCCATTTGCTATAATGCCCATAATATCGCTCAAAGCAATACCAATTCGCCTTTCGCCTAAATCTAAACCCATAACTCTACGCATTCCAGTATTCATGGCTTTATTATATCACAACAAAAGATACTTGGCAAACTTAATTGCAAAGTATCTTCCTGACTTTATCGTATAAAACTGATTATTTTGACATTTTTTCTATTTGTTTTTTGACCTCTTTTTTGCCCTTCTCAACTAATTGTTGGGCTTTCTGATTTTTGCTTACTATTAAAGCACCTGCAATCAGTCCTAAAGCCATACCACACAAAATACCATCTTTCATCATCTTTGCCTCCTTTGTTATTTATATTTTGTGATTTTTTCGACAAAATATGCAAAGAAAAAACCACCTTTAACAGATGGTTTTTATTTTTATAAATAAAGATTGTTTTTATTTCTTTTTATCTGATTTCTTATTAGCTTTTTTTGACTCTTTTTCGGCTTTCTTTGCTTGTTTTTCTGCCTTTTTGCCCTTTTCGTCTTTACGCATAAACTTACTGTTTTCGATTTCACTCAAAAGCAAGTTGCTGGTTCTAATAAGTTCGTCTATATCAGACTTTGCAAACCTAACATTTTTTGGTTCTTCTTTCTGTGTTTTCGCTTTCTCTATTTTGTTGTTAAGACTATTAAGTTTGTCCAATTTAGAAACTTTAGTTGTTTTTTCAACTGTCTTTTTTGTTTCTGGTTTTGTTTCCTTTTTTATTTCTTTTTTAGGCTCTTCAACCTTTGTTGGTTTTTTTGTTACTGGTTTACTTTTAGCACGTGATTGTTTCTTTCTGTAGTCTTTTACAGCTTCTTCAATCGCTTCTTTTGCAAGAACGCTACAAT
>CAYJCC010000016.1:0-9650 GCA_964368655.1 uncultured Lachnospiraceae bacterium
ATCATAATGTTTTATAAAAATCGACAAAATTTAACACAAAAAGACAAAATTAAAATAAAAAAAGAGGCGATTAACCTCTTTTTGTTTGGTTGGTTTATTTTTTGTTTTCCATTTTGAGTACGAGTTTCCCAGCATTACAAGTGATAACAATAACTGAACCGGCAGAAATTGTACCGTCTATCATATATTCAGCGATCTTATCTTCAACTTCTTGCTCAATCAATCGTCTCAAAGGTCTTGCTCCGTACTCTGAATCATACCCTTTTTCAATAAGGTATTTCAAAGCACTTTCTGTTACACGTAAACAAGCGCCTTTCTCTTTTAATCTGCTATTAAGTTTTGAAATAAATATCTTAGCAATCTGTGCCAAGTCTGAATATTCCAAAGGATGGAACACAGTTATTGTATCTATTCTGTTGATAAACTCCGGTTTGAACTGACGTTTCATCGCACTTGTAAGAGTTTCTTGAATTTGCTTATAATCTACGTTATCCTTTTTACTGTCTGTATCAAATCCAAGTCCTGCAACTTTCTTTGGCAATTCAGAAACACCAACGTTGCTTGTCAATATGATGATAGTATTTTTGAAAGATACCGTTCTACCTTGGCTATCTGTCAATCTGCCCTCATCAAGTATTTGTAGTAACATATTAAACACATCAGGATGTGCCTTTTCAATTTCATCAAACAAGACTACACTGTATGGTTTTCTACGAACAGACTCTGTTAATTGACCTCCGTCATCAAAACCAACGTATCCTGGAGGAGACCCTATCAGTTTTGCGACACTATGTTTCTCCATATATTCACTCATATCGAGCCTAATAACATTGTTTTCGTTATCAAAAATCGCCTCGGCTATGGCTTTACAAAGTTCAGTTTTACCCACGCCAGTTTGACCAAGAAACATGAACGAACCAATTGGTCTATTACTGTCTTTAAGGCCGATTCTTGCCCTACGTATAGCCTTGCTTACGGCTTCAACTGCTTCGTTTTGTCCAATTACTCGCTTATGAAGAATTTCCTCAAGATTTTGTAATTTTTCTTTTTCACTTTCGGTAATTCTAGTAACAGGAATTCCTGTCCAACTACTTATAATCTGACTGATGTCATCTTCTGTTATCAACAAATCTTTACTTGGTCCCTCGCCATTTTCAAGGGCTTTTTTGCGTCTTTCTGCCTCTTTTATCTTATCCCTAAACTTACCAGCTTTTTCAAAGTTTTCAGCAATCAAGGCTTCCTTTTTCTCGGCTTCAAGAGCTTTCAATTCTTCTTCTATGGCTTTTAGCTCATCTGGAGTTGTATTTGCCTTTACTTTCACTCTTGCACTGGCCTCATCAATAAGGTCTATTGCTTTATCCGGCAAACTTCTGTCCATTATATATTTATCACTTAAACTAGCCGCAGCAACTATTGCCTCATGAGATATTTTTACTTTATGGAATGCTTCATAACTATCCTTTATCCCCTCAAGTATCTGTATTGTCTGTTCTACAGTTGGGGGTAAAACGGTTATAGGCTGGAATCTTCTTTCCAATGCCCTATCTTTCTCAATAAACTTACGATATTCATCAGTAGTTGTTGCGCCAATGGTTTGGAATTCCCCACGTGCAAGATAAGGCTTTAACATATCTGCAGGGTTTACTTCCCCCTTATCTGAACCAACTTGCATAAGTGTATGAATTTCATCTATGAACACTATGATATTTTCATTATGCGTTATAATGTCTATAACTTGTTTTAATTTCTCTTCCAAGGCACCACGATACTGTGTTCCTGCCATCAATCCTCCTAATTCAAGGGAGAAAATGCTCTTATTTTTTAATTGTGCAGGGACATTTCCCTGTACGATCGCCAATGCAAGACCATCGACAACAGCACTCTTACCAACACCAGCATCACCTATCAAAACTGGGTTGTTTTTTGTTTTTCTACAAAGAATTTCAACCACTCTGGCTATTTCGTCCTCTCTACCAATAACTGGGTCTATTTTATTTTCTCTCGCTTTCAAAGTTAGGTCTTGCCCCATATCCAACAGCACTTTTGGTAAAGAACTTCCGGTTTGACTTGAAGATGATTGTTTTCCAAAGCTGTCGCCTGACATATTATTGTTTGGCATTGAAGAGTCTGTCTCGGCTTTCAAGACTTGTAAAACCTTATTTTTTAAGTTAGAAACATTTACTCTAAACGCCCTTTCAAGAATTGTTGATGCATAACTATCTTCAACAACCAAAAGTCCCACCAACAAGTGTTCGGTACCAACAAAATCATGCCCGATTTGTTGAGCAAAACTATTCGCAATCATAAACGCTTCTTTGCTTCTAGGAGTCAATTCAACCGTTGTTGGTAAATACATACTCTTTACAGCAAAGTTTTCTTGCAAAATTTGTTCCAAATCATCATCTGAAACACCATAACTTGCAAGAATTTTACTTGCCACACTATCTTTTACGCACGCTAATCCATACAACAAATGCTCGGTTCCAACTCTGTACCCACCTTGCTCGGTAGCAATTTCAGAAGCATACTTCAATGCCTTGTTTACATTCTGCGTTGCTCTAATTCCAAAATTCATATTCTCCTCCCTATATTCTACTATTCTTAAGCATTTTACCTACGTACTCTGCTCTATATTTATCTCGTTCATTTTCTGATAATTTTTTACCAGCCAATTTATTCAAACTTGCTGGCATGACAGTATCAAATAAATCATTTACAACTTTCTCATCTTTAATCTGTAAAGCCCCAACTCCTATCCCCAACTTTAACGTTGATACATAGTTCAGAAACTCTCTACTAGATAACTTATAACAGTTTGTCAATATACCATAAGCCCTCATAGCATTGTCGCAAATTTCGTCGCCTTTCAATTCCATCAATCTTTCTCTTGCTTCATTTTCTAGGTCAACAATTTTGAGAACAGTGCTTTCAACTATCTGTATTATCTCTGCTTCACTTTTTCCCAAAGTATACTGGTTGCTTACTTGATATAAATCTCCCAACGCCCCCGTTCCTTCTCCATATGTTCCACGAATACAAAGCCCCATTTTTGTAACAGAATTTGCTACCTGTCCAATGTTATTTGTCATGGTCAAAGCTGGTAAAAACAGCATCACACTAGCCCTCATTCCTGTTCCCAAATTTCCTGGGCAAGCAGTAATATATCCCAACTTTTTGTCAAAAGCATAGTTTATTTTGCCAGAAAGGTCTGTATCAATGTCATTTATTATATCAAATGCTTTTTTAATATTTAAGTTTGGTAATATGCACTGAAGTCTTATATGGTCTTCTTCATTAACCATAATGCTTACAGATTTATCTTCACTTAACGCTACTCCAGAGATGTTCGCCCTCTCCAAAAGGTCTTTACTAATAAGATGTTTTTCTATATATGATTCTCTATCATCTTGAGAAATTTCTTTTGTCTTAAAACAATTAAAATCGTCTCCTAAAGAATTAAAAACATCACTCAAAAGAGCCTTTGCTTTTTTATCATCAAGCTTGTCTGGGAAGTTATATCCATCAAAGTTTCTAGCGAGTCTAACTCTAGACGATATTATAATATTGTTATCCATACTACTCACCGTCCTTTAGTTTTAGAAGTTCTTTTTTGATTTCACTAGCCAACTCATAATTTTCTTCTTCAACAGCTCTCTTAAGTTTTAATTGCAACTCTACAACTTTTCTATCATGACTATCAAGTTCCTCTATACACTTTCCAGTGTGAACTTCTCCATACTGAACACTACCTATAACTTGGTCAACATATTTTTTGAAAACCTTATAACATTCCTGGCAACCAACCTTCCCAGTATTCTTAAAATCTGAAAGAGTCGTTCCACAGTTGTCACAAGATAGCTCTCCACGTATTTCAGAAACTGGATCATAGAAGCTTGAGGTAATATCAGAAAAGAATGAATCAAGACTACTAAAAGGCTTGAAGTCACTTTGCTTTGCACACTCTGAACATAAATGACTCTCAAAAACTTCGCCATTTATATTATAGCTTGTATGAACCGTCGCATTATTCTTTTTACATTTATCACACAACATAACTCTACCCCCTCAAAAGTCCAAGAAACATACTTTTTAATATCTTAGCCCTAAGCCTATCTTCTATATCAATCGGTGAAGCAAGAGCCCTTGGAGACACTGCATTTTTTATCAAATTATATTCATTTTCAGTAATAATTAGTCTATCAAGCAAGTTTTCCAATATTTGAACGGCTTGATTGTACCCTATAGGCGCATTCAAAACATCGTAAACGATAGTTTTTAACAGGTCATCTTTATCGTTTTCCAACTTTACAACCTTTATATATCCACCACCACCACGCCTACTTTCCACATCAAACCCCTTTAATGGAGTAAATCTTGTTGATAAAACGTAGTTTATTTGACTAGGAGCACAACCAAAAAAATCTGCCAACTCATTTCTTGATAAGTTAACACTCAAATCATCACTCATCTGTTTAAGGATAAACTCCTCTATTATATCAGAGATGTTTGCCATTTTTGCTCCTTATAAAAGTTTGACTTTCTTTGACCTTTACACCTAAATATTACCACCCTAGAAAAGTTATGTCAATGCTTTTGTGCAAAATTTTATATAAAAATAAAAAAATAGGAAGACATTTTTGTCTCCCTACCTGCTTTAATTATAATTATTTTTTAGCTTGTCCTGCAAAATCTTTTATTATCCAGAGGACAACAATTATACCCAAAACTAAATATAGTGCGTTCATAATCATTACCTCCTTATATTATTATTTTACCATAAATAGCCACTATTGTAAAGATGTTTTTTATCTGTTTTCTTCTCTCTTTCTTGTATGAAAAGACAACGTTAAAGCGCCTAAGCCAAGAAGACAACTAACTTCCGGAGACATTGGTTCTATCCAAATTTGCATTTCATCTCCGTAACTTTTCTTTATCATTTCAGCCATATATTCGGCATCTTTTTCACAGTTACAGTGGGATATTGCGATAGGATAATCTGCAACGTTTTCCCCCATTTTCTCTACTTTCTCAACCATTTCGGATATACCCTTTTTCCTACCTACGGAATTGCCACAGCCAACCCATTCTCCGAAGTTTGTTAAGGTAAGTATTGGCTTAATGTTCAACGCTGCACTGATAGGTTTTTCTACCTTTGGTGCTTTTCCAATCTTTTCTAAACTTTTATAATTTTCAAGCATTACATATGTGGTATACTCTTTTCTAAAAGATTTTACTTTTTTGAAGATATCTTCTATATTATCACCCTTTTTGTATCTTAAAGCTGCATCATAGGCTACCAAGCCATACCCCAGAGAAATACTATAAGAATCCACTCTTTTAATTTTTCTGTCCGGATACTCTGCCAAGAGTTCGGCTATTGCAAGTTTTAAGTTGTAATAAGATGGGTTCAGTTTTTTGTTAGCGTGAACCAACAACACATCTTCTCCCGCTTCCATACATGGTTTTAACACGTTAACATAATCTTTAACACCCATAGGTAAGATTTCTGCCCCATTTTTTAACTGTTCATAAAACTTATCATAATCAAATTTCTTACGAGAAGGATACTCATGTTTTTGCCTTCAAAAGAATAAGGGACATCGAAGCACTCAATTCCCAACTGCTTTACTCTATCCCTTCCTAAATCACAATTATTCCCACAAAAGAAAATACTCATATTTATCTTTCCTCAAATACATTGTCATTTTAACAAGTTATCATATAAAAGTCAATTCTTTATACATATAGGCTAAAATTTACCTTTATATTTTTGAAGGTTCTTATATACCCTTTCTATATACTCATTTGTCTCTTTATATGGAGTATCTTTCAAGTGTTTCCCGTCTTCGCTGTATTTATCACTTCCCAACCAACTGTTTACATTGCTCATTCCAGCATTGTAACTTGCCAATGCATTTCGCAAATCTCCATTAAAATAATCTATCAAATATTTCAAATAGTAACAGCCTATACGAATATTCGTATATTCATGAAACAAATCATCTTTTGAAAAAGACTCATATTCCAACTTCTTTGCAATCTCCTCTCCCGTAGTAGGCATTATTTGCATAAGACCTATTGCCCCCGAATTGGATACGGCATTTGCATCAAAACTGCTTTCCACGTTTATAACACTTGCTACCAGTTCTGGTGGCAATCCATAAGTTTCGGCGTGTTCTATTATGTAATCATCATAGTGTAATGGATAATAGTAGTCGTTGATTACATATATGGCAGAATATATGCCAAGAGCAGAGAGACCAAGAAAAAATACCAATATAATAATTCTCTTCATGTTTTATTTTATGAATTTTATATAGGTATTTATTCAGTAATCTTCCTTGTTTTATCAAACAATATTAAAATAAATATATAAAAAGACACTAGAAGTGCTTTTTTATAGCCTCTATCGCATTTTTTTCCAATCGGCTAACCTGTGCTTGACTAATACCAATTTCATCTGCGACTTCCATTTGAGTCTTTCCAATATAATATCTCATCATAACAATTTGCTTTTCTCTCTTGTCCAATTCACGTAAAGCCTGTTTCAAAGAGATATCTTCAAACCATTTTTGCTGATGGTCACTATCTGAAATTTGGTCCATTAAATAGACGGGGTCTTCGCCATCATCATATACCGGCTCACACAAACTTAATGGGTCACTTATTGCTTCCAATGCCACTGCGACGTCTTTTACTGGAATATCCAAAGATGAAGCAATCTCGTCAGCCGTCGGTTCACAACTGTTCTCTTTGGTCAAATGCTCTCTGGCTTTTAGAACCCGATAGGCTATATCCCTTAAACTTCGGCTAACTCTAATACTGTTATTATCCCTTAAAAATCGTTTTATCTCACCAATTATCATAGGAACAGCATAAGTGCTAAACTTAACATTTAGGTCAACATCAAAGTTGTCTATTGCTTTCATCAGTCCCACACAACCCACCTGAAAAATATCGTCAACGTTTTCTTTTCTTCCAATAAAACGCTGAATGACACTTAAAACCAATCGCATATTACATACGGCAAATCTTTCTCTTGCATTCAAATCTCCCGTCTTTATCTTCTTCATAAGTTCATATTGTTCTATGTTCGTCAATTTAGGCAATGTTGAGGTATTTACCCCCGTTATTTCTACTTTACTTCCCATACACTTTTCTCCGTTGTATATAGGGTTGCCATTCCAAACACTAATATTCGTGCGAAAAAAGTGTTTTTTTGTTATAAAAATGTACGAGATTTTTTCTACCCTGTTCAAAAACAAAAAACCGACATAAATAGCCACTTTTGTATTTTTTAAGTGGTTTATTTTAACAACTACTTTTCGGCTTTTTATTTATAATAGGTCTTACTAGGAGGCGCCATGGAAGTATATGTGGAATACGTCATCATAGACAATTTACTAATCAATGCGTTGATTATCTTTTTGACGTCGTCGTTACTTAAAATAAAGTTTAACAAAATAAACATTCTATTGTCCTCTCTTCTAGGAACGGCTTTTGCTCTCATAATGCCTTTTATCACATTAAACTCATATCTGATGTTTGCCCTAAAAATGATTATTGGTCTTGCAATGGTACTCGTATTAAAAAAGTTTACCTTAAAGAAATTTATCATAACATTTATAACCTTCGTTTCAATAACCTTCATGATGGGTGGAATGTGCTTTGGAATAATGTACCTTTTTAATATTGAGTTCACTCTTAATGGCATCATGTTATATGGATTTGAATTTCCAATGTCTCTATTCCTTGTATGCATTTTTGGATACCTATATCTTGCTACAAAAATTATTGCAGTGGTTCGAAATGAGCGTAAAACAGCCAAATCTACATACAAGATAGTTCTTACTTGTCACGGCAAAGAATACCCTTTAACCGGCTTTCTAGACACCGGAAATATGGTTTATGATAATGGGAAACCTGTGATAATTTTAGGATACAGAGCTTTCAAAAAGATTTTCAAAAACATAGAATTAAGTAGTTTAATAACAAACAGAATATCGTCAAAAGAACTGGAAGATGCTCACTATATAAATATGTCTTCGGCAAACAACAGCAGTCAGATGCTGGTCTTTCAGATTGCCAAACTAGAAATAACCGACACCAAAGAAACTGCTGTATATAACGATATAAATGCAGGTTTGAGTTATAAAAACTTCAACAATTTCGACTGTTTATTGCACCCCGATTTCTTTTAAGGAGATATTATGTTAGTAAAAAAATTTTGGAACATTCTGTGTAAAATATTCAAATTCAATCCTTTTCGCAAAAAGAATTTTTTATACTATCTTTGCGGTGGAGAAGCTTTACCAAAAGCATTAACTGATGAAGAAGAAAAAACCTATGTGGCGATGCTTGAAACCGACACAGATTTCGCAAAACAAAAACTCATCGAGCATAACATAAGGCTGGTGGTTTATATTTCCAAAAAGTTTGAAAACACCGGAATCGATATAGAAGACTTGATTAGTGTTGGAAGTATTGGCTTGATAAAAGCTGTCAATTCATACAACTCCGATAAAAATATTAAAGTCGCAACATACGCTAGTAAGTGCATAGAAAACGAAATACTCATGTATCTTCGAAAAATCAGCAAACAACGTCAAGAAGTGTCATTTGATGAGACTATCAATTTTGACAGTGAAGGCAATGAATTGTCCCTCTGTGATATTATCCCTCGTGAAGACGAAAACCCACAAAAAGACGTGGAAAAATCATCGGAAAAACAAATTCTTTGGAATGTTATCAATAAACTATCCTCTCGTGAAAAGCAAATCATGGTTATGCGTTTCGGGTTAGATGGACAGATGGAAAAAACACAAAAAGAAGTAGCTGACCAACTTGGCATCAGCCAAAGTTATATCAGTCGTTTGGAGAAAAAAATATTCTCACGCATACGCAGAGAAATGCTGAAATTGGCATAAAAAAACCGTTGTTTTCACAACGGCTTTTATTACATACTTATCTTCTTTTCTTTGGATTAAATCCTGGTAAATTTTTAAGTTCTTCTTGAAGTTTTGCAATCTTTGGGTCAACTATTGACTTGCTTGTCCAAATACTTTCTGCTTCTTTGTCTGCCTTAGTTCTATCAGCTCTTGCTGCTTCTTCTTCGGCTTCTCTCAATGCCTCTGCATCATAATCGGCTTCATCTTCAATCTCACCTATTGATATTTGATTTTCGTCATCTTTTACATAAACCGTACCATCGAGATTGTATTCTGCCCCGTCTGGAACTTCTGATAATGGGATCGAAACCAATCCTTCTTCTGGATCTTCATATAAAACAAATGGATCTTCATCTAGATCATCAACGAAAGGAAGTTCTTCTCCTCTATCAGCAACTTCTGCAGGTTTTTCTACTTCCCAAGGAAGGTCATCTTCTACAACAGGAACATCTTCCCAATCAATATCGTTTGTATCAAAAGGTTTTTGATATTCGTTACCAAATTCGTCTCTATAATTTTCGCCTGGATTGATTTCATCGAAAGGAATTGGGTCACTCCATTCAGGCTCTCCAGTCTCTGGATTCTCTCTCCAAACAGTATACAATGGGTCTTCTTTATTTAATTCATATTCTCTCATATCATCAACTAAACTCATAATTTCCTCCAAAGTATCTTTAATACTTGATATATATTACCATATAT
>CAYJCC010000017.1:0-9632 GCA_964368655.1 uncultured Lachnospiraceae bacterium
CCCCTTGTCCATGGGGTTACAAATAAAGCGCGATACTCCCCACAGAAATTAACAATGTTATTAATATATATATGGTTACAATTCGAGTTTCATAACTACCTTTTTTCTCAAAATGATGATGAAGTGGTGCCATAAGAAAAACCCTCTTCTTTGTCTTCTTATAAACTAGAACTTGTATAACAACACTCACACAACTTACTACAAACATAAGCCCTAAAATAGGAATGAGCAAATATTCTTTAGTCAGTATCGCAGCACAACTCAAGAAACCACCAATAGCTAAAGAACCAGTGTCTCCCATAAAGATTTTAGCTGGGTGTCCATTCACCATTAAAAACGCCAATAAAGTTCCTGCAAAACCTCCACAAAGATAAAGAACGTTATTGTACTCCTTTATCATTGCTAAGTTCTCTCCAGCATTTTACATTCGAGTAATACAGATGGCTAAAATGCCTATAAATCCGAATAAATAAGCCAAAGAAACCCCTGTTGCCAAACCATCTAAACCATCAGTTAAATTAACGCTGTTTGTGAGCGCAACAAAAACAAACACGACAAAAGGAATAATTCCCCAATAAAAGTTTATTTCAATGTCTGTAAATGGAATCCGAACCCCTCCACCAACCAAAGGTGAAAGATAGACAAAAACGGCTATTAAAACAACAATACCAACTTGTCCAATTATCTTTTGATAAGGTCTAAGCCCGAGATTTTGCTTAAACTTAACCTTTATGAAGTCGTCTAAAAAGCCCAGTATCCCATAACCCAACATGGCTGCTATAACAATCGCCGACAATCTGTTATATCCGTTTATCAATGGCAAAAAAGCAACAATTGTCCCTAAAATTATTATCATGCCACCCATTGTAGGTGTCCCTTGTTTGTGAACATGAGCATCTACATAGCCCAAAATAGTTTGTTCGCCCTTCCATTTTTTGACCAACATAATAATAAACGGAGATATAACTGCCGCTATTGCAAATCCTAATAGTAACTCTAATAAAACGTATTTCATTAACTTTTTCGTTCCATCCTTTCTTCTCGTATTTCCGAAAGGGCTTCCATAACAGACTGTTCATCGTTATATGGTACCTTTACCCCTGCAATGTTTTGACTGGTCTCTGCCCCTTTTCCTAGTAATACCAAAGTATCTCCCGCTTCCATTCGTTTTAAGCCAAAACGAATAGCCTCTTTTCTATCTTCTATGAGGGAATAATCCTTGAACCCCTCTGAAAAACCTTCCTCAATGGTCGGTGCTATATCAATATATCTAGACTTCCCCGGATTATCACTGCTAACAATCACATAATCAGAATATTTTTCCACGGCTAGAGCCATCTCTTTCCTTTTTTCTAAATCACTATAACCTACACAGCCAAAAATAGTAATGACTTTCCCGTCCACGTTTTTTCGAACAAAACTCAACGCCTTTTCTATTCCGTCAGGAGTATGAGCAAAATCTATCACCACCAACTTATTATCATCTAACTTTATTCTATTGAAACGCCCTTCAATCTTTTTTACTTTTTTTAGTCCTTTTTGAATAAACTCCGTTTCCACTCCCAACAATCTACAACCACTCATAGCAGTAAGAATATTATAAACGTTTACATCTCCTATTAACGGAGTTGAAACAGCAAAAACATCGTCCATTAAATTAGCAAAAAAACTTATCCCGTCCATGTCACTCTTTACATCAACTGCGAAAACATTGGCTGGATTATCAAGTCCATAAGTCACACAAGGAATGCCACAATGATGCGCTATGATTTGACCGAAAGGACAGTCTGAATTAGCAACACATTCTTCCATGTTTTGAGCGTCAAAAAAATCTATTTTCGTATTAGAATAATCCTCAAAGTCTTTGAAAAAATCCAAATGTTCAGGCGTTATATTTGTAAAAATTCCCACTCTAAAATTTATCCCGTAAACCTTACTCAAAGCTATTGCATGGGCACTAACTTCCATGACAACATAATCAATTTTTAAGTTGTACGCTTGAAAAAGTAGATAATGTAAAACTATCGGGTCCGGCGTTGTTAAATCAATATCTAGGTACTTATTGTCAATAACTGCACCATTTGTTCCAATTACAGCAACCTTTTTGCCACTTTCTTCCAATATTGATTTTATCAAAAACGTTGTGGTAGTTTTCCCATTTGTTCCAACTAAAGATATTATGTTCATCTTCTTATGGCAATTATCATAAAAGTTAGCAGCCATAATAGACATGGCCTTCCTACAATCTTTCACAATTATTTGAGGAAAATCCATAGGTATTTTTTGTTCCACAACCAAACATGCAACACCCTTCTCGATAGCATTTTCAGCGAACTTCGAACCGTCCACCTCACTACCTTTAAGACAGAAAAATGCGTCTCCCCTTTTTGCCTCTTTATGGTCATGACTCAGCCCCAAAATGTCGAGGCCATCACACTTATAAAATTTTGTTTCTGTTAAATCTTGTACCAGTTTTTTTACTAACATAAGTCCTTCTTGAGATACACTTTCATTCTAATACTTTTTTATATAAAAATCTTACGTTCGCAAAATAAGACAAAATTCATCTGCACAAATTTTGTCTTATTTGTTGGAAGAAAATACTACTCTGTATTTAATACCACAACAGCATTTTTATAGAGCATTGTCCCAGGTGTTGGGATCTGTCCAACAACATAATTCCCCTCTCCTGCAATCTCATACTGCAAACCTAAAGAACTCAATATCATACACGCTTCAGTCAGACTTTTACCATAGAGAGATGGCATCTCAATATTTCGTTCCACGAGAGCCAAGTCAGACTGTAGGTTTTCGTTTGGTTCATATCCTTTATAATCGATTATATCTTTTATAATCATTTTTGCGTATGGAGTTGCAACAATACTACCAAAGTAAGCACCGGCACTAGGCTCATCAACAATAACCAAGACAACATATTCTGGTTTGTCTGCAGGAAAAGCTCCTGCAAAAGATGAGATAAACTTATCTACAACAACCCCATTCTCATACTTATAACTTGTTCCCGTTTTACCGGACACCCTATATCCCGGAATAAAAGCCTCAATGGCATTACTTTTTACCAACACTTTTTCCAACATAGACAACACTCTCTGGCTAGTTTCTTCGCTGATAGTTCTATTTCGTACCGTTCTCAACTTCTCATACACGGTTTTACCGGTTGTATCAGTTATGTTTGACACAAAGTATGGTTCAAGCAAATACCCACCATTTAGAACGCTACAAAGGGCTGTTATTTGTTGCAAAGGAGTGACAGCAATTGCTTGACCAAATCCCATACGTGCCAAGTCAACATTCTCTGCAATATCAAAATCTAATAGAATACCTCCACTTTCTGCAGCAAAATCCACACCACTCAAACTTCCAAAGCCGTACTTTTCGAAATATTTGTACATTTTCTCTTTACCCAATCTCAACGAAAGGTCTATAAACACGCTATTACGACTGTTACAAAGACCCTCTTCCATAGTTTGGCTACCATGTCCAGTATGCTTCCAGCACTTTATCTTCTGTCCGTCAACGATTCTGTATCCAGGGTCATAAAAGTGTTCAAGTTCGGTTGTTGCACCCTCTTCAAGTGCCGTAGCCGTCGTTAAAACCTTAAATGTAGAACCCGGTTCATACACATCTACAATGCTTACGTTTTTAGAATTTGCCAACAATGTAGGAATATCATTCCTTGGAATATTGTTCAAATCAAAACTTGGTTTTGTCGACATTGCCAATATTGCACCAGTATTCGGGTCCATCACGATCGCAGTTGCACTTTTGGGTTTTTGTTCTTCACAAAGAACTTTCAGCGCATTCTCACACGCTATTTGTATATTTGCATCAATAGTCAAATTCAAATTGCACCCTGCAATACTTGGAATATAGTTCGTCATAGTACCATCGATTTTCACGCCATGAACGTCACTTTGGTCAAGAATATAACCATTTGTTCCAGTTAAATACTTGTTATAGTAAATCTCCAACCCAGACTGACCAATACTATCAATCGTCGTATACCCCAAAACCTGTGTTAACAAATCCCCATAAGGATAGTAACGTCGACTATTCTCACTGAGCAGAATACCAGAAACGTTTTCTGCAATAAGATTTTCTGCCGTTTCAGCAGGAACTTGTAGTTTTATCAAACTTTCACTAATCGCCCTATCTTGCGCTTTTGTCAAAGCAACTTCATATGCCACACCCAAATGTTTATTCAGTGCATGAGCAACTGCCGTCGCATCTGTTACCATGCTGGCACGAACGTACACGTCATAAGTACTATAATTAGTCGCCAAAATATTACCGTTCGTATCGTATATAATCCCTCGATTTGCATTTAGAGGAAGTTCCCTCATCCATTGCGCAGAAACTTGTGCCTGCAACCAATCCCCAGATATAAACTGAACATATCCCAACCGAAAAAGAATAACCATAAAAACCGTGGTTATAACAAGGAATATTACCATCATTCTTTTTTGAAAAGATATCTGCGTATTATTCATAAAAAACAACCTCTCTTGCGAGAGATTGTTAAAAGTCAATTATCCGTTTATCTGTCTGTAGCCACGTTTAACAAGTTGTTCAACCAACTTGGCTTGGTCACTAGTGCTATCGTAATTAGCTTGTACAGATTGTCTTTCATTCTCAATAGTTGCATAATCTCTCTGTAAAGATTCTATGCCTTTAGATGAGTCTTTTATTACAAAAATATTAAATATCGCCAAGAAAGCAAACATTATAGCAACTATCATAGAGGTTGCCAAAATAAGACGGCTCTTAAACTGTCTCTTCTTCATGCCTATTGCTCTAGCATTACTTCCTTCGATTTGGTCCTTTGATAATGTAACGGAATCAAACTCATTATAGAGTTCTTCTATCTTGTTTGACTTGTAGTTAGTACTAAATTTTTTAGACTGAGAAGCTACAACATCAGATTCAACAGCATCATCAACTGTGCTAATAATCTTTGTAGGTTTTTCAGTCAAAACTATTCTACCCATTTGTGCCATAGTCCTTCTCCTTTTTATAGTTTTTATAATTATACATTAAAATGTATGTTTAAGCAAACGAAAAAAAGAAAAATTGACCAGTTTTTTTGGTCAATTTTCACAAGTTTTGCTCGAACATTTGTCCGAGATTTTTAACAAAAAACAACGTAATAAAGGTGTTTTTACACAATCTTCTCTACAATTCGCAATTTTGCACTAGCACTACGCTTATTCTCCGACAACTCTTTGTTTGATGCCGTCAAAGGTTTTTTAGTTATATGCATACACTCTGCTTTATGATGACAAGTGCATACCGGAGCAGACTTATCACAAATGCAATCTGTACATAAAAGCCTGAATGCATTTTTCACAATCCTGTCTTCTAAAGAATGAAAAGTTATTATTGCTAAACGACCACCCTTCTTGAGACTCTTTGACATTTCATAAATAGCATCTTCCAGCCCTCTTAACTCTCCGTTGACCTCAATACGAATTGCTTGAAAAGTTTTCTTGCATGGGCTTCCTTTAACTTTGTAACTCATAGGTGTCGCCTTTTCAATTATTTGGGCCAATTCTCCAGTCGTATTTATTGGTGCTTTCTCACGGGCTTTGATAATGCCATTTACTATTGGTTTTGCGAAACTCTCTTCTCCATACTCGTACAATACTTTCAATAGCTTTTCTGCAGTGTAATAGTTAACAATATCAAATGCTGTTACCTTTTGGTCCTTGTCCATACGCATATCTAACGGTCCGTCAAATCGATATGAAAAACCTCTATCTGCAGTGTCTATTTGATAGCTGCTAACACCTAAGTCCAACAGAATTCCATCAACCTTGTCTATTCCAGACTTTTGTAATGCCTTTGAAAAATCCTTAAAATCCGAGTGAACAAATATAATTTTATCACTTTCATTCTCAAATTTCTTTTGACAATGTCCTAGTGCAACCTCATCTTTATCAATGGCAATAAGCTTTCCAGTTTTTATATGATTTAATATCTCGCTGCTATGTCCACCCCCACCTAATGTGCCATCGACATAAAAGCCATCTTTTTTGATAGCCAAACCGTCAATACATTCATGTAACATAACCGGAACGTGCTTAAATTCTACTTCTTCCACTTTTACTTTCCTTATATTATCCTAACTAATTTATTTCCTACCAAGTCACATGAGGTAAGGAAATATTTAACTCCGTTTTTTTCAAACTCTAGTTTTTGCTTTTTGTTGTAACTATGAAGATGCCCAAAAACTACTTTATCTACCTTATATTTCTCCAACAAATCTGTAAACTCGTTAGATTGTCTTTTATAATTAAAAGGTGGATAATGCATCATAACGACAACTTTATCCTTTTTTGTTCTCAAACTTTCCATTTGTTTCAAAGAGAGTTCTAAACGGCCAACTTCTCTTTCATATATCTTTTTATCTTCCTCTGTCTTGAACTTGCCGTTTTCTGGAACAGCCCAACCACGAGTTCCACAAATGATGCATTTTTTGAACTTTATTGCATCATTCTGAATAGCATAAGTCTCATTTGTTAGCTTGCTTCTCACCCCACTGATACTGCTCCACCAGTAGTCGTGATTACCCTTGATTAAAATCTTTGAGCCTTTCATTGAACATATATATTCCAAATCAGGAAGGGCTTCTTCCAACTTCATTGCCCAAGAATGGTCACCCGGCAAAAGAACTATGTCCTTTTTACGAACATTCCTCTTCCAACTTTTCTCTATGCTTTCCAAGTAATTATCCCATACCGGTCCAAAAATATTCATAGGTTTGTTGCAGTTTATACTCAAATGTAAATCACTAATTGCAAATACTCTCATTTTTTCCTCTTTACGTAGTATTCTAACACAAAAGGTATACCAAAGTAAAGAAAAACACAGGGCGAATACCCTGCGTTTATTTTGTATTATTAAGTTTTTACACTCTACCTTACAACATTTGGACTTTCAACTGGCTGTTGAGCTGGGAACAATGGTAATTCAAAGAACCCGCTACATACGTCTTGAGAATAATCTTGACAAGGTGGAATCTGTGCATATACATAAGTTGGAACAAGCAATTCTGCTTCGACAACAACTCGCATGATAACTGTGATACAAGCGTCGATGCTAAATACTCCATCTCCGACATAATCCCCGTCAGAACATACCATGTTTGCAAATGCCTCAATCTTAAATGGAACAATGGAAGCCTGTGGAACATACAACACAACGTCTTGGTTGATTGTAATTGAGCCAACAGCCGTTCCAGCAACTCCATTTGCATCAGTATAACTGATTTGTACTGGTAAAGTAATTGTTCCAGCGACACGAGCAAAGCAAGGTTTATCTTCAAATCTGTCTACAGTAACATCTGTTAAAGTAACTTCATCTGTGAGTGCTGTACAGCCAACAAAAGTTAATGGTTGAGCTGGGTCAGCAGGTGTATATCCACTAACGGTCATTTGAATGTTGTTTTCTTGCATCTGCTTCATACAAGCATCAAAAACCTTTTTAGTTCTGATACATGCCTTCTCGCAAAGACCATTCAATGGGTTCCCAGTGATTGGACCTGGACAATGAGAGCTATTTCCTGAAAAAAATGACATATATGTACTACCTCCTATTTAATAAGCATGTATATTACAATATATGTCATATGAATTAAAAGTTGTTAATTTTCTAAAAACTGTTCGAACTTTTCAAGAACTTCTTCTTTACCGTATCCTGTTTCACTGCTAGTTCCATAAATATTCCCCACAGCAATTCCTAAACCTTGAGCGAGTTTTGCTAGTGTTGGCTTAACTTTGCTTTTAGGCAGTTTATCACATTTTGTAGCAATGATAATGAATGGAATATTATAGTAAACAAGGAAATCAATCATCTGTTTATCTAACGGACTTGCATCATGTCTTACGTCAACCAACACACAAGTACATTTCAGGTCATCATTATCTACCAAAAATGGTTCTATCAAAGATTGCCATTGACGAATTTCCATTTTACTTGCTTGAGCAAAACCGTATCCCGGCAAGTCAACAAAATAAAACTCTTTTGGCGCGTTGTCTTTGGTAACGCCATTTATAAGAAAATAGTTTATAAGTCTTGTTCTTCCCGGAGTTCCACTGGTACGAGCAAGTTTTTTATTATTTACTAACATGTTTAAGAGGGAACTTTTTCCCACGTTACTGCGACCAGCAAAAGCTATCTGTGGTCTTCCATCAGTTAGACGCTTATCTGCAACGCTGATTGTAAATTTACTTTGATTTACTTTCATATTTTCCTCCTTTGTAAATTATGACGCAGGTTTTTCTTCCTTTGCCTTCTTTGGTTTTTCTTCGGCTATTCTAACAATTTTAGGCTGTGCATCTTTTAATATGCTTTTGCCATCAAGAACAATCTTTTTAATAGTTTTGTCGCTTGGTGCCAAGAACATTAAATCCAACATACTATCTTCTAAAATAGTTCTTAACCCACGAGCGCCCGTCTTTAACTCTATAGCCTTTTTAGCAACAGCGCTTATAGCACTTGGTTCAAACTCCAAATCCACGCCATCTATCTTAAACATTTGTTTATATTGTTTTGTTATAGCATTCTTCGGTTTTTGCATTATCTGAATCAATGCATCTTCGTTTAGATTATCTAGTCCAACAACAATTGGCAATCTTCCAACAAATTCTGGAATAAGTCCAAATGTTATAAGGTCTTGTGGCTGAATAGCTTTTATGAGTTCCCCCATTGATTGCTCTTTAGCACTCTTTACCTCTACATTAAATCCAAGAGAGGTCCCCTGTCTTTTTGTGATAATTTTATCCAATCCAACAAATGCTCCACCACAAACAAACAATATATTTGTTGTATCTATCTGCATCATTTCTTGATGTGGATGTTTTCTGCCACCTTGTGGTGGAACAGATGCGACAGTGCTTTCAATAATTTTTAACAATGCTTGTTGCACACCTTCGCCACTAACGTCACGAGTGATGCTTCTATTTTCTGACTTGCGAGTTATCTTGTCGATTTCATCAATATAGATAATCCCTCTTTCAGCCTTTTTAATATCATAATCTGCATTTTGTATAAGTTTCAAAAGAACATTTTCAACGTCTTCACCAACATATCCTGCTTCGGTCAAAGTTGTTGCATCGGATTGAGCAAAAGGAACTTTCAAAATCTTTGCCAATGTTTTTGCAAGTAAAGTCTTTCCACTTCCTGTTGGTCCTATCATAAGAACGTTACTCTTATCTAAATCAAGACATTCTCCGGAATCTTTGCTACCTTTTTTTGCCATCATATCTGCATTGTAGTTTATTCTCTTATAGTGATTATAAACAGCAACACTTAAAACTCTCTTCGCCTCATCTTGACCAATAATATAATCGTCCAACATTTCCTTGATTTGGCTTGGAGTTGGTAAATCAATCTTTCCAAAATTTTCTTTGATATCATCTGTCATTATCTTGTTACAAACTTTCACACATTCATCGCAAATAAAAGCTAATCCGTCCGGACTAGCAATTAATTTTTTAGTTTCAGCTTGGCTCTTTCCACAAAAGGAACAGTACATATTTGTATTTTTCATTAAAACCTCGTTTTATTTATATGTTCGTCAAGTTAATATTATTTTCTTTTTGCGATTACTT
>CAYJCC010000018.1:0-9521 GCA_964368655.1 uncultured Lachnospiraceae bacterium
CTGTTATATGATGATAAAATAAAAACCATTAAATCGTTAGGAAAAATAGATTGTTTGGTTAAGAAATGTGAGGCAATAAAATACGATTCTAATATCGGAATTGGTCATACTCGCTGGGCGACACACGGTAAGCCAAGCATAATAAATGCCCACCCACACCTTTCTCAAGATGGCAGTTGGGCAGTTGTACATAATGGCATAATAGAAAACTTCGAGAAACTAAAGGGCGATTTGCAAAAAGTGGGGTTTGCTTTTAAGTCTTCTACCGATACCGAGGTAGTATCTAATATGTTGCAATCAGAAGGCTCCGGGATTGAATCGTTGATTTCTGTGTGTAAGAAATTGCAAGGCTCATATGCTTTAGCGTGTTTGCACGTAGGAGAACGTGCGATATATTTAGCGAAATACAATAGCCCATTATATGTATCCAAAACTGATGAAAGTTTTGTGGTAACAAGCGCGTGTATGTCGGAAGATTCTTATTGTCTAAATAATGGAGAGTTTGCAAAGATAAATGATGAAGGTATTACATTTTTGAATGCAAATGGGCAAAAAATACACAAAAACAAGATAAAAACAGCAAAAAAAGTGGAGAAAAGCAATCAAAAACAATATGAACATTATATGCTTAAGGAAATAAACGATATCCCAGAGGCATTGTTTGATACCTATAGAAACTATCACGATGGGCAGTTTTTTGAAAAAATAAAATCACTTTTTGATGAGTGTGATTTGATAAAAATCATTGCTTGTGGTACTGCTTATCATGCTGGGCTTTTAGGTTCTGCCATGTTGAGAAAGGTGACAAATAAAGAAGCCTTATGTTTTGTGGCAAGTGAGTTCAAATATAATAACCCTATTTTGACTCCTAAAACTTTATGTATTTTTGTTTCTCAAAGTGGGGAAACGGCAGATACTATTGCTTGTTTGAAAATGTGTAAGGAAGCCGGATCTACCACCATTGCGATAACCAACGTCCACAATAGCACAATCACGCTGTTTGCCGACGTTGTCTTGCCAACTTTCGCTGGAGAAGAAGTTGCTGTTGCTAGTACAAAGGCGTATAACTGTCAATTGTTAGTTTTTCATATGTTAGCAGACTTTTTGTCTCAAGAGTTTGATGGAAGTAAAATAGAATATATGATAGAAGAGACTCGAAAGCAGGTAAGAAAAAGTTCAGTTCTGGCATCTAAAATAGCAAAACAAAGAATGGTTTTGTATTTTGGACGCCGAGAGGATTTTTATCTAGCACAAGAAGCGAGTTTGAAATTGCGTGAAATAACTTATATTTATAGCAATTCTCAGCCTTTGGGTGAGTTAAAGCATGGAACACTGGCGCTTATCGATAAAAACAGTTTAAGTGTTGTTATATTAACGCAGCGAGACTTAATCGACAAGGTGTTGAATAACTTGTTTCAGATTATATCTCGAGGTGGAAAAATAATCCTTATAACTCCGTTCAAAGAGTTAAAGGAAGTTAAGGGGTTGAGGTGCAATTTTATATGGATTCCAGAAACGCCATACGTTGAACAGTTAGCAATAATTCCCACTCAACTACTGGCTTACCATACTAGCCAAGAAATAGGCATAAATCCTGATAAGCCTCGCAACTTGGCGAAATCAGTTACCGTAGAATAGGAGGGAATGTATTATTTTGTAATGTTTTGTAGAATTTTAGCATATATATTACAAAAATAAGGGAGTGCCAATGGAGTTATCTTTTTGTGACTTAAGAGCAAAAGAAGTCATAAATGTCAGTGACGGTAAACGTTTAGGAAACGTCATTGATATGATTTTTGAAACTAATTGTGCACGAGTGACGGGCATTGTTGTTCCTGCGTCACGAAGCCTTTTTAATCTTTTTAAGGGAAACTCGGACATTTTTATTCCATACCAAAGGATAATTAAGATAGGAAAAGATGTTGTTTTGGTAGAAATCAACTCTTCTATTGGTTGCTGTGCTACTGGTACGACTGCGGCCTCGCCAGAGATATCTGCAGAAATATTGTCCGATAGAAATTCTGCATATTCTGACTTAAAACTAAATACTACTGGTCAATAAATAAAAAATGTGATAAAATGTTTGGTATGGAAAAGAAACCAACGTTATTATTACATTGTTGTTGTGGGCCATGTTCCAGTTCAGTATTGGAACAATTAGCGAGTGATTATGATATCACTATCTTTTATTACAATCCCAACACGGCGCCGGAAGAGGAATATGATAAACGTGCAGGAGAACTGAAAAAACTTTTGAAAATTGTTGGTCAAAACAAGGCAATATACGAAAAGTATGACCATGAAGAGTTTTTATCTCAAATAAAGGGTCTTGAAAGTGAGCCTGAAGGTGGTAAGCGCTGTCATAAATGTTATGAACTGCGTTTGAAAAAGACGGCTCAAGTGGCTGCCGATAAAGGCTTTGACTTTTTTACTACGACATTATCGGTAAGCCCATATAAAAACGCCGAACTTTTGAATGAATTGGGAAAGAAAATTGGTCAGGAATTGAATTCTGACAAAACAAAATATCTACCAGCAAACTTCAAAAAGAGAAACGGATTTTTGAGAGTTTCACAATTATGTAAAGAATACGGATTGTATAGACAAGAGTATTGTGGCTGTGAATTCAGTATAAGATAAGATTGCATTTGTATAATGCAATTTTTTTTACGCAAAATAACATCGACTTGGAGGGTGTTGTTTTGCCTATTAGTTTTATTATCTGTGGACTGGTTTTGATTTATATATTGTTTGATAAGGAACTTGAGAATCGCCTCATCTATTTTTTATCAGTGCTGATTTTGATGGCAGGTTTTTTCATACCAAGCCTCAAACTAGGAGAATGTTATGTCAACATTGTTCTATTCTTTTTGCCTTTGGTATTTGCTATTATAAGGTTGTTTTCTTTGTCGCATTTTCAACTCTGGAAATTGCTCATATTGTTGTCCCTGACCACTCTGGGATATATGATATTGGTCAATATAGATAATAACCTATCTTTGGCAATTTCGCCCGTATCTTTTGTGTTAATTACATTTAGTACCATGTTTCTGTCAAAAAGTGCCATTTTATCATTTGTGGTGCTAGCAACAAGTTGCTTGGAAATAGTAAGTATTTTTTATAATAATCCGAATAATATCTTGATCGTGTTGGGGAGTGTTTCCAGCTTGAATTTTATAGTTTTGAACATTGTGGTTTTTGCTGTCCTTAACTTTGTGGTAGAAAGATTAAGAAAAGCCAAGTACGAAAAAATTGTTTAACGTGTTTTCTCTTGATTATTCTTGATTATTAATATATAATGGTATTACTTGCAAAAAAGCATTAGTACAAAGGAAGGAATAGATATGGCTAAACCATTAGTTGCAGTAGTAGGAAGACCAAACGTCGGTAAAAGTACATTCTTTAACCGTATTTGTGGTAGAAGGATTTCTATTGTAAAAGACACTCCAGGGGTTACCAGAGATAGAATCTATGGCGATGGCGAATGGTGTGGCTATAATTTTTCGATAGTTGATACCGGTGGTCTTGATATAAAGAACAAGGACAATTTTCAATCAAACATTACTAGACAGGCTCAACTTGCTGTTGAACTTGCCGACGTGGTTATATTCTTTGTTGATGGAAGACAAGGATTGATACCAGATGACTATGATGTTGCAAACTTTTTAAGAAAGTTCAAAGTGCCAGTTATTTTGGCTGTTAATAAGTTGGACAATAACGAGGTTGAAAAAACCTATGAGTTTTATGATTTAGGATTGGGAGAGCCAATGCCTCTTTCTGCAGAACATAACCAAGGCGTTGGGGACTTACTTGACGTTGTTGTTTCACATTTTAAGAATAAAGTGGAAAAAGAAGACAGCGAAACAAAAAAGATAGCTATTGTTGGTAAACCAAATGCAGGGAAGAGTTCGTTAGTTAATAAGTTGTTGGGACAAGAACGTGTTATGGTCAGTGATATTGCTGGAACAACCCGTGACGCAATCGATAGTCCATTCAGATATAACGGAACAGATTATCTTTTGACTGATACTGCTGGAATACGCAGAAAAAGAAGTATCGACGAGGATACGGTTGAGGCATACAGTGTTATACGTGCTTTTGAAGCAATACGCAGGTCAGATGTTTCAGTATTGGTTATTGATGCTGAACAAGGAATCAGCGAACAAGATATAAGAATCGCAGGTTTTATCCACGAGGAAGGAAAGCCAAGCGTTATCGTCATAAATAAATGGGACTTAATTAAGAAAGACAATTCTACTATGAAAAAGTTTAATGAACAACTCAAGGAAGATTTGAAGTTCATGGACTATTTTGTTGTAATATATATATCAACATTAACCGGACAGAGAATTGGCGAGGTTATGAGCTCGGTAGAGACAGTTTTGGCAAACTCTAGTTATAGAATTCCAACTGGGGCATTGAACGAGATATTACAGTCTGCAATATTGACAAACGAGCCACCTTCACAGAATGGAAGACGTTTGAAGATATACTATATAACCCAAAATGGAACAAATCCACCATCTTTCGTGTTGTTTGTAAACAATGCAAAATTGATGCATTTTTCCTATGAAAGATATCTTGAAAACTGCATAAGAAGAGCAGTTGATTTTACTGGAACGCCTATTAAATTGATAATAAAGGGTAAAGACGTAAAATAAAAAAGATAGTCGACAAAAACAGTTCAAAAACGTTTTACAAGATTGTTTCTTTATTGTAGAATGAAATTACAATAAAAGTGACGGAGAGGTAAATGAGTTATATTTGGAAAGTAGTAATAATGTCAATATGTGCCTACTTTGTAGGGAATGTAACTTTTGCGCGAATTGTCGCTAAAAGAATGGTTGGGGACGACGTTACCAAAAGAGGTAGTGGAAACCCTGGAACAACCAACATGATTAGAAACTATGGTGCAAAAATCGGATTCATTACTTTTGGACTTGACGCACTTAAGGGAATCGTTTGTTCCATAACAGCGTTCTTTGTATGTGGTGGATTTGATGGAGGTTGGCAAAGTAGTTTAGCAGTATATATAGTTGGCTTGGCAACCATCGTAGGACATATGTTTCCTGTAATATTTAAGTTTAAGGGTGGAAAAGGCGTTGCTACCGGTGCCGGAGTTGCAATAGTTGCAAACCCTATAGCAACAGTCGTTTTAGTAGCGAACCATTGGTTGATTTTATACTTTGTTAGAAAGTTGCCTGGTGGATTGATGAGTCTTATTTCTGTTCTGTTGTTTACAACGGTTGAAACAATATGTCTATGTGTTAGAGGTTTCTATTGGTCATTGATTCCATTGTATGTGATTATAATTTTGATTTTCGTTGCATTCAGGTCAAACATAAAAAGAATTTTTGAAAAGAAAGAAAATGGTTTGGATTTGAAAGCAGCGTTTGAAAAGGATAAAGAAGAAAAAAGACGCAAGAAAGAAGAGCAAAAATTATTGAAAAATCAAGCAAAAAATAACACAGAAAATAATGTGGAAAATAAGGCTGAAAATGAGGCTAAAATCGACGAATAAAAAGCCATAAAATAGCATCAAAAAATCACCAAAAATAAGGTGATTTTTTTTGTAAAAAAACGAATATAAAAAAATGCGAATAACAATTGCAAAAATGAACAATCTAAAAGTAGGTTCATACTTAAAAAACAACGAAAAAAAGGGCTTTATTTGGTGTCAACGTTTTATTTGTTACATATTGCAAATTGTCGAAAAATGTTTACAAAAAAATATCAAAATATGTCAAATAATATGTTATTTTAGTTGCCAAAGGTATTTTTCAAATGTTATAATACGAGGTATGAAACAGGAGGATTTTCCATTATGATGAAAAAATCAAAAATAATTATCGCTTCCATTCTATCAGTTTTCGTAGTGGCTTTAACAGGCGTTGGCTTGTGGCTATTTATGGGTTCTGAAAGTGGTGGTAGTGGCCCAAACGGTCCTGGACCATTGACTCCAGTAGACCCAGAGGTACCTGCAGTTCAATATACAGAAACAAACCTTGAAAGATTTGCTTCTGCATTGACTGACATTACAGGAGGACCTATCGAAGTTGAAGGCTTAGATGCAACAATGCAAACCTTGGCAACATTAAAGAACGACTATATGTATAGTGCTGGTCTTGCGTTCCAAGATGCTCAAGTTGCAAGCAACAAGTTCTATAAGGTTATAGAATTTATTGAAGGCTTAAACGGGAATGAGGCTTATTCTGGTTTTGTTGGAACCGAGAACGAAGGTGCAACAATATTCGAGGCTCTTGAAATAGACCTTTCAGAATATTTTGATATCGAAACTATCAAAGACGAAATAAACACTAATGGTGTTGACGGAACAGTTGATTATGTTCTTCAATGTATTGCAACCTTTGTAACGGATATGAAAGGTTCTTCATTGACACAAGGTTCATCAGCTGGAAAGTTGAGACAGTTAATTGACTTATTCAAAACAGAAACAGGATTAACAGCAGAAGAGTTTGGTGAAGTTTCTTACCACTTGCTTGACAGATTGTTTGAGTCAATCCAAAAGAAAGAAACAGAAGTTAACAACATGTTGGCTTTGGAACTTAGAAAACAAGTTATTTCAAGTGAGAACGAAGATTACTACAAAACATTGATTGAAGTAACAGCAACTTCTTGGGTTGCATCTTCTATCACACCAATGAGAAACCTTTTACAAGAAATTGGTAAAGAAGATTTCTCCGAGGCTGTTGTTGGAATGATTCAATCATTTGCTGGAACAATGAACGGTTTAAGTAAAACAAACTTGAACACATTGAACCAAGCATTGGTTTCTATAACAGAAAGCATTGTTAATGCTGAAGATGACCAAAAAGAAGCAGCTTATGAAGGTGCAATCAACTCATTGACAGGACTTGCAGCGTCAAAAGCAGCAGATATGAGAGCAAACAGAGTTCTTCAAAGTGATGGAACTTATACAGCATTCTATGTTGCAGGACCTATTAAAGATTTATTAACATCATTGGAAAACAAAATTATTCCTATTGTAGTTTTAGCATCAGGTAGTAATTTGTCATATATGACACCATTTGTAGTTTTAGCATCAGGTAGTAATTTGTCATATATGACACCATTCCTTTCAGGTGGTTCAATTCTTAATGCACTTCAAGCACTTGTAGATGGCGTAAATAATGGAATATTAAATATCCTCGACCTTATAAGTGACGACAATTTTGCTCGTCAGTTAATTGAAACGTTTGTTGGCAGAGCAGATGACCTTGAAGGCAGAACTTTTGATTTATCAACAGTTGATGGAGTAAATGGTGCTATCACTGCTATCAATACTAGAGTTGGTCAGAATGTAATAGAAGATAGAGTATCAACAAAGTCAGATATTACAGACGAAATTAAAGGCCAAATTTATACACAGATTTCAAATATTGCTGGACTTGGTCCAATAGCAGAATACTTTGGAATCGTTCTTGAAAACGTTAACGAAGTAGTTATCCCTAAAGCAAGTGAAGATGGAGACATTTTATTCTTATTTAAGATGATTGCAGCCTTCCTTGGAAAAGTAGATGACCAAATCTTAATTACAAGAGATGCAGGTGATGCTGAAGACAATGTTTATGTTACTCTTAAAGAAAAGGGTCTTTCAGGAACATTAGCAGAAGATTTCTTCAGATTAGGAACAGATATTTACGTTGCAATTGGTGGACTGAGTATAAATCAGGTTTACGACTATTACAGATCTGCAACTTTTGTTAGAACAGGGACAGGAGCTTCTGAAAAGAACTATTTAACATTCGCTATGGATTATGGTGCGCGATCTTATACTGATAGTTACGATATTAACAATGATGAATCCATTGGAACTTTTGGTGGTTATAACAGTTCTGAATCTAGTTTCCAATTTCAATATTATGAGCCTTATCGTTTTACTGCCTATAGCATTTGCTATGTAAACAATTCTGATGAGTTGACAAAGATTTCTTTCACAAGAGAGCAGTATAATGCTTTAATGGCTAAATTTGGAATGAATGGGCAAAATGGCGACTCTGTTAACCCATATTGTTTACAATTAGAGTCAGCATATATTGCCGAGGCTAGTGATTCAGTTGACTTTGTCTTAAGCGAAGTTTATTTACAAGCACAATATCATGATTCTGGATATTATCAAAATGGAAGTTGGGTTAGCGTGGATTCTTATAACAAATATTTCCTACTTGATAAAGATGGAAACATTGCTGTGACAATTGGAGACTTATTTGCACAGTTTATGTATGGAGTATTCCATGAAGATAAAATCACTGCAGCAGATTGGGAAGCCGCTAATAGATCATATGAATATAATCAATATAAAAATTATTCTGTAGAACAATTATATAATTTGTATAATACAGATAGGTCTACTGCGGAAAGTCTTATAAGTGCAGCTAGAGAACTATTCAGAAATTATAGAGAAATAGGGGACAATTATTATTATTCAAGCCAATATAATTTTTCTGGTATTTTAAATACGCTCCAAGCATACAATAACATTGTTGCCCCAGATAAAGGATATGACAGAATCGAACTTATGAAAGCATCAGCTTCTCATGATGTAACCGGAGAATCTGTTCAATTTAAGGTTGTTGATTTTGCAGCGTACGAAGAAGGTCGTATTGGTGTAGCACTTGCATCAGAAGAATTACACGAAGCTGTTGATGACGTAGTGCAATACGTTGATATAGTACTTGACGCTATTGCTGGTATTGGTAGAGAAGTTCCATTCAACGAAGTTTCTGGAACAACCACAACAGAGATTGGCGACGATGATGACTTTACACTTGTAGAAGAATTCAACAATTCACTCTTTAAGAGTTTGCGTGTAATGATGTTAGACAATATGGATATTACAACTGAGGAATACGAGGCAATGAGTAGCTCAGAAAAGGCAGAGTTGGATCAACAACTTAGAGATGGATATGATGAAAGTATCGGTTCAACAGTTGAAAGCCTTATCGAACCTGTAAAATTATACGTTGGAACAGCATTCTATTTATTCGAATTGCCACAAGAGGCAAATGACGGAAACGTTAGATTGACACAACTCTTGGCAACTGGATTAAAAGCACTTATTCCAATTATCGGACAAATATTACCATTCAAATAAAATAAATATTTAATAAAGAGAGGAGATTATCTCCTCTTTTTATTTTCTTTTTTGATCTTTCATTATTCTTTTGAGTTTTCATAATCTTTCACTTTGTATTTAATGTTCTTTTGTTATTTTCTTTTATCCCTTAATAAATACTATATATTAAAAATATATTTAGAGGGAGTTAATCTGCTTTACAAAAGACGACAAAAAATGATATAAATATAAGTAGTAAAAAAGATGTGTAATTATTGAAAATATATTATTGAATTTTATGCAAAATATATATAGATGATTTATGCAAGGTAGGAGAGAAAATGGAAGAAACTCAAGTTAGTGTACAGCCACAAACTACAAATGTAGCGCCACAAATTGCATCTGAAAGAAAAGAAGTTTTAAGATGCGAAAAGTTGGTAAAAGA
>CAYJCC010000019.1:0-9035 GCA_964368655.1 uncultured Lachnospiraceae bacterium
ATATATAACGAAATATAATATATTTATATACTTATGAACCAAAATTACTTGATTTACTTGAGTTTATTTTGTATAATAAAGCCATCTGGAACGAGAAGCGATGCGGGTGTAGCTCAATGGCAGAGCACCAGCTTCCCAAGCTGGCTACGAGGGTCCGATTCCCTTCACCCGCTCCAAGATTAAGGAGGACTTATGATGTCCATGTTAGGTTTTGAATTTAATGGCGCCATGGTAGGCTGGATTGTTACGGCAGTGTTAGGTCTATTTGTGGTATTTGGATTATTGTGGGGACTTATTCGTGGGTTTCAGAAAACTGTATTTCGTGGGCTATGGCTCATATTAGTAGCATTCATTTTATTGCTCTTAACACCAATAATTACAAAGTGGATAATGTCGATAGATTTATCAAAGTTTAATTGGCAAATATCTGGGGAGCCAGTTACAAGTGTTGACGGAGTTCTTGAAAGTGTTATAACAAATATTGACGGCATGGAAAATGCCACACAAAATAACCCAATATTATTAGAATTTGTAAAGAAAGCACCATTGCTTTTGTTAAACTCACTTGTATTTGTAATTTTATTCTGGTTATTCAAGATAGTTCTTTGGCCAATATGGGCTATATTTGCGAAACTATTTTTCAAAAAATATAAGACTGTTGAAGGCATCAAGGGAAAAAATATGCCAAAAGAAAAGAGAGTTAAAGTAAAAAAACATAGAGCGCTTGGAATGCTGGTAGGTGTTGTATGTGGACTTTTTGTTGGAGCGCTAACTCTTATGCCTGTCAATGGGCTGTTGGACGTTGTTGAAAAATTAAACGGAGCAAACACTGCTTTCGTTACAGGACAAAAAAGTGAAGAGGGTATTGTCGATTATTACCTCGGAGATAACGCAGAGTATGTGACTGGTGCAGCAAATAATGTTGGAAGCAAGGTCTTAAAATATACAGGGTTGGGCTGGTTAAATGACACAATATTCGATGAACTTTGTACGATAAAGATTGACGACCAAAAAATAGCATTAAACGAAGAAGTTGATGGCGTTGTAAAAGTTTTGAATGCTATCGGAGAAGTTAGGTGTGCAGATTTTGATAATTTGACACAACCTGAATTAAAGAAAGTAATAGAGAACTCACGCATCGTAGTAAACTATTTGTTTGAGTTGAAAATGTTCACAATAGTTGGGGGAGAACTCGTTCCTTATTTAGCGAATGAAATTGCAACCACCGGTAAAATAAATACAGGTGTGGCTCAAGGAGATAAAATCGTTGACGACGCATTGCTTGAAGTTGCAAAAATAAACATGGATTATTTGAAAGGCGAATTCAATGCAATATTAAATGTTTTACAAGTTGCAAATGACGCTGACGTGTTCTTGCCTATGTTAAATAAAAATATTCCATTCAACGAGTTTTTGGACAGATGTAATTCAGAATTTGTAGACGACTTTGTTGAAGCATTATTCTCTTCAAAAATCTTTACAGCAACATCTGTTAGCGTTATCAACAACGGAATAGATTTTGCTATGGAAAAATTAGAAGCAGAAGGGTTTACAGAAAATTCAGAGTTGACAGTGCAAACAGTAAAGGCACAATTCAAAAACTTGTTGAACAATACAATAGCATTATCAAGACACGTTGATTTTGGGGACACTATCAATGTAGAGAAAAATGCACTTGCACCAATGGGTGCTTTGCTTGAAGATATGAAAGCTCTCGTTACAACAAGTACATTCGATGCGTTGATTGATAAAGTATCGGAAAAGGCGTCAGAGTCTTTGGACGAAACAATAAAATCACCAGTGCTTGAAGCATTAAGTAACTTAAAAACCTTAACCGACTTCGAATCAGAATTCGGATTATATGAAAACCTTTGGGACGATATCATGACTCTTACCGAGGCAGACTTCTCGGACTTCGGTAGTGTTGATATGGCAAAAGCAGGAAGCGTTCTTGACGGATTAAAAGACTCACAAGTGTTTGGTCCAGTTATCGACAACCTTGTTGTTGACTTGTTGAACAAGGCAAAGACAAACATTTCTTCTGGATTGACGGGAGACGAAAATGCAGAAATGAGAGATGCTTTGACAGACTCCTTTGACATCATGATTTGGAATATCAATGACGAAACCTATGAAAGAGCAGATAATTTCTGGGAAACAGAAATGACAGCATTGCAAGGATTGTTGGATCTTGATTTATCAACCGTCAATGCAGACAAAATCGAAGAAATTGGAGCAACTCTCGACCAAGCAAGAACCAGCGTTCTCTTAACTCGTGCAGTTGACGAAGACGAAAATATTCTCGATGGAAAAGATGCTTTGAATGTATTGTTGGATACAATGTTTGATAAGGCGATAAACTCTATCGTAACAGGAAAACCAACATTATCAGCAATTCTTGAAGAAGTAAAAGAAAACTTAATAACGTTACCAACAACTGTAACATACGAAAGTGAATTTGCATATCTTGCAGACTTTATGGACCAGTTTGATGGATTTGATGCATCAACGTTAACTCCGGGAACGACTGCGTTCAACACAACAATCATTGGATTTGGGACTACATTAGATGGAGTAAACACAAGTAGATTATTTGTAAACACTGATAACGTTTCATGCCCAGACGTTCGTCAAGATTTGGTTTCATACCTTCTTACCGAAATGAAAAACAGCATGGATATTCAGTTCACAAAAGATTTGTTAACAAGTATGGATAGTCATGTAAAATATATTACAAGTTACACAGATGAATTTACACACATTGCAAACTTGACGGGAATTCTTGACTCGTTTACTGGTGCAGGAATGACCCCAGGTACAGAAACATTTAACACAACCATGACTGATTTTGGAGCAAAACTTGATAGTTTAAGAACCAGTAAATTATTTATCCACGAAGATAATCCAGACGATACTGCTGACGTTGAAAAAGATTTAAGAAAAGACGTTTTGGAATATGTTGTTAAGGAACTTAAAGGAAAAATGAGTTCCTCATTAAGTGAGGGGATAGATGCTTCTGCATTGATTGGAGATACAAACAGCTTGGCAGCAGGAATGCTTTCTGGTATTAACTTCATGCCTCTTCCATCAGAGGAGATTGCAGGGCAAACACCATACGCAGACGAAATGACTCATTTGACAAACTTAATCAACGCTCTTTACAACATTACAGATTATGAGGCACTCTTAAATAATTCCACAACCCTTAACTCTTTGGGTGATACCCTTGATAAGATGAAGCAAGGATACACAGTGGGAACCGGAACGGAAACAAAACAATATACAACTAGCACTCTTTGTGGAGATGCTGGATACTATATTATAAAAATGTTTGTAGACGCAATCGGAAGTTTGGATAACTTAACAAACACAATTACTGTATATGCTACTAGAACGGCAATTGTTGATGCCTTTGTTGCAAATGCAGAAAAGGTTAACCCAATACACTACAATAAAACAACATCAAGCTACACAATAGCATTGAACAGTTTTGCAAGTATCAAAAACATATTTGTAGATGTTGCAACAAACATACAAGGAGACGTTAAAGCAGAAACATTTAGCGTAGATACTTTTGCTGGAATATTTAACGATTTACAAGCAGAAATGATGGCAGACTGGAATGTGACAAGCTTACTTGTTGATTTTGCTCTTGACAAAATGGAAATAAGTGCAGAGGCAACTTATGATGCAGCCGTTGCTGCAGCAAACTTAATACCTAACGAAACAGCAAAGACCAATGCAATAAATGCTGCAAAAACTAGAGCTGCAATATTGATAAACGAAATCAGAAAAATGTCTGTTATTGTTCGATACGAAACAAGTGATATTTTAGTTACAACAAATAGGGTTGGGTTAACTGAAACTGTAGATACAAGTTCATTCACTGGAAATACTCCAGCAGATGCTATAATAAACAACTATCAAGCAACTGGAACTTATACATCGACATCAACCGGTGGCTATGCTGGATTGCTTAACACTATTAAGACTGTAGCAACATCATAGATTAAAAAGGAATAACAAATGAAGGTAAAAGCAAGTTTTTTGAAATTGGAAAAGGTAAAGACCCTTATCGACGAGGATATCAAGGGGGTTATTTCGTACGCAGAAACACAATATCGTGGACAGCTTTTTGAATTATCAGCGAAGGTATTCAAAAAGAAAAAAACAAAAATGATATTGTTGGCTGGTGGTAGTTGTGCAGGAAAAACAACCACAGCAAGACTTATAAAAGAAATCTTGGAAAAGATGGGAAAAAGAATCTTAACGATTTCATTGGACGACTTTTTCAAAAACAGAAAGGATACTCCATTGTTGCCGAATGGAAACAAAGATTATGATAGTTTGAATGCTCTTACATTGGACGAAATAACAGAGAGTTTTAAGGACCTTTTTGAAAAAGGAGAAGCAGATTTTCCTTCATACGATTTCATAACCGGAATACACTCAAAAGGGACATTCCATCATAAGTGGGATAAGAACACAGTCATCATATTTGAAGGATTACACACCATCAATCCTGAGATAATGAAAAGATTGAGCACAAAAGATTATTTGAAGGTCTACGCAGGGCCAACATCAGGTTTTGAATTGCATGGCATAAAGATGGACCCAAGAGAACTCCGTTTCGTTCGTAGAGCCGTTAGAGACGTTTCTCGACGAGGGTATTCGATAGTGCATACAATGAAATCTTGGAATGATGTTATACAGGGTGAAATAAAGTATATTGACCCATATGTAAAAAAAGTGGATTTTATTATTGATACCACCCATTGTTATGAATTGGGACTGTACAAAAAAGCCTTTTTACAAAGTTACAAAGAACACAAAAAAGAGTTGCCAGATTTCTATTTCTTAGATGTCATAAAAAATGCACCAGATTTTAATAAAACGCTGGTGCCATCGACTTCTCTCATGTGGGAATTTGTAGACAAAAACTAGTTAAGTTTTTATATTTGTTGAATAAGTGTTTGCTTTTTAGCAGACACTTTTTTTCTTCTTCTTGAGGTAACAGTTTTTTACGTTTTAGCAATCGCGTAAAGAAGTTTTCTATCTGTGGCTGATATTTTACGCTCAATACAAACAATACTAAAATAACGAGAATTAAAATAATCCAAACAGGTACACCCCATCCCGAGAACGGAATTAAATTTCCACTACCTATAAAGCAAATAGGAATAAGGGCAAGAGGCCTACAAACGAGGTTGGTTAGAATGAAAAATTTATATGACATATTCGTTACACCTGCAACTAGGCAAAGCAAGTCGTCTGGGAAAAATGGAAACAGCATCATCAAGAAAAATAGGTATTTCCCACGGGAAATTTTGTTGATTAAAACGTTTCCCTTTCTGTATCCAGCAACCCAAAAAATCAAGTTTTTACCAAGTTTTCTACCCAAGGAAAAAGCAAATAAACTTCCAATCAGAATTGAGAAGAGGCTTATTGTTAAAGCCAACCATGGGCCAAATATAAGAGTGCCAGCGAGAGTTGTTAAAACGGACGGAATAGGAATAAAAGTCACTTGTAGGAATTGAAGTAGAGCAAAGATAAATAGACTTCTAATCTTACCACTTAATATAAGGTCTTTTAACTCTGAAACGCTGTCAATGGATTGTAAATTACCTGTCAGTATCAATGGCAACAAAATTGCTAACAAAATTGCCGCTATCAACAAAAAAGCAATGCCTCCACGAATGAGACTTTGCTTGGGCGATAATTTTGGATAACAATAGTATTTCATATAACTAGTGTATGCATTTAGGTGCTTTAAGTATACATAAAATCATTTACAGAGAAAAGGATTTTTGAATAAACTAAACACTTTATTTGTCGTGAGGATATTTTCGTAAGCACGGAGGGCTATTAGTGGCACGTCCTTGTTTTTCTCAAAAATACTTGGTAACAAGTCGAGAGGTAGAGGCGATTCGTACTTTTCTGAACCCACCTCTATTGTAAACGCAGGGACTCCTAAATTTCTGGAAACCCAATCGGAATATCCTCCCACGCTACCCTCGGTTTTAATGATGGCATAGCCGTTTGCTTCAGATATCGCCTCGGCTATTTTTAAGTCGCGAGACAATTGCTCATCTGTTAATCCAGTAAAGCCATAAAAGATTACTTCGCCTTTACTATGATAGGACAATGTGAGAGCTGGTCTTATTTTGTTTGTAAAGGAAATAAGTTCTCGCGTTTCGCGTTCACTTTCTGGATAATATCCTACAAAGTTTGCTGGTGCTGGGCAAAATACGTTTTGTATGCCTTGCCCCCAATCAGCGTTAAAATTCACGTTCAAGTCAACTGCATTTATGTTGGCTTTCCATCTTGAAAAATTGTTATTTTCATTATTGACTAAAAGAAGATATTTTTGCAGGATAGTGCATGGGAGTCCGGAAGTTCCGTCTAGAACCAGTTGAACTCCGTCAGGGTTCATAAGAGGAATGAAGTATATCCCACCACGGAAAGTCTTTGTTGATAAATATTTTATTTCCTCGACAAGAAAAAGGGCAGTGATATATTCACGGGCATGGATAGCGCCCTCAACTATCATTTGACGACCCTCATAACTTCCAACGTGAAAACAATAGATAGGTTTTCCTAGAGTGCTATATCCCATAGTGAAAAAATCCACATTAGGAACGTTGGCAAGAGAAAGTATTTCAGATTGCAATTCTTTGAACGTCATATTTCCTCACTTTTATAGGTTAATGTTTATTTATGACGATGGTTAAAAAAGTGTGAAAATAGATATACAAATCGTGCTTTTTGTTGCCATATATCCGATATTATGTTAATATTTAGCTGGGAAAAGATAAGATGTTAAAAGCTTTTTTTAGTAAATTGAAAGAATCAGCCATTTCTATTGCTCCAATAACCTTGGTAATAGTGATTTTGGCATTGTTGCTTGGAATAGAAAAGAACACGTTTTTCTGTTTTTTAATTTGTGTTGTTTTGCTTATTTTAGGCATGACTTTTTTTACAAAAGGAGCAGACACTGCCATGTTCAGCATGGGTGAGGCAATTGGCTCTAAATTAAGTAAAAGCAAAAAGATTTGGTTTATTCTTATATGTGGATTTATCATCGGAATAATAGTGACGTTTGCAGAACCAGATTTAGGAATTCTTGCGACACAAGTTGAGAGTGTTAATAAATGGGTGTTTATTGGAGTTGTATCAATCGGTGTTGGGATAATGTTGTTGTTGGCAACGTTAAGAATAATCTATAATGTAAAATTGTGGATTTTATTGGTAGCATCTTTTGCTGTTATTTTTATACTTGGCTTTTTTACTCCAAGCGAATTTTTACCAATATCATTTGATTCAGGGTCTGTTACAACAGGCAACCTTTCAGTGCCATTTATCTTGGCGTTTGGTTTTGGTTTGTCTGCCGTTCGTTCTGGTAAAAACACCGACGAAGGAACTTTTGGAATGATTGCATTGAGTTCAATCGGACCAATCATAACCATCATGTTGTTGAGTTTATTTTTGCCATCAACAGATGTTGCCGTAGAAGCAACTGTAAGTGCAGGATTCGCTAATTTTGGCGAAGTTGGAAAATCGTTAGGACTTTCGTTGTTGGAAAACTTAAAAGATGTAGGAATTACATTGCTGCCAATTTTGGTTGTGTTCTTTATATTTCAGTTTTCATCTATAAGATTACCAAAGCAAAGAATAATCAAAATATTGATAGGCGTTTTGTACACATATTTTGGTATAGTTATCTTTTTAACCGGCGCAAGTATTGGATTTATTCCAATGGGAAGTCAGATAGGAGTTTCTCTTGCGCAGTTGAGTTATAATTGGGTGTTAATTCCAGTTATTGCTATTTTAGGTTTCTGTATAGTAATTGCAGAACCGGCAGTTGTTGTATTGAATAAGAACGTAGAAAAAATAACCTTTGGAGCAATAAAAAAGAGCAGACTGTTATTGAGTTTGGCTATTGGTGTTGCAATCGCATCTGCATTATCGATAATCAGAGTTTTATATGATATCAATTTCTTATATTTCATAATTCCAATATATGCAATAGCACTTATTCTCACTTTCTTCACGAAAGAGACGTTTACAGCAATTGCATTTGATTCAGGTGGAGTTGCCGCAGGAACAATGGCAGTAAGTTTTATTTTGCCTTTAGTTTCTGGAGTATGCCAAGTTGTTGGTGGAGATTTATTTGCTGGAGCGTTTGGTACAATTTCTTTCATCGCCGCAACGCCAATTTTGGTTGTTGAAATAATGGGTGTTATTTATACGGTTGCAACAAGAAAACAGGCAAGAAGAATGAAAGCAATAGACAAGAAAATGAATAGCGTTGCAGATAAAGAAAACGACGTTATAGATTTTAGGTATTAGGAGGATATATGGAAAAGAAAAAAAGAAATGCTCCGATACAAATTCTTGTTGCCGTGGTGGGAGCTGGGAAAAGCGAAATGGTGGCTAGAATTTTGAACAAGGAAAGAGAGTGTCATCATGTGGTGTTTAGAGGCAAGGGGTCGACAACAAATAGCGATTTAGCAGATTTCTTCGGTTTTGGTTTGAGAGATTCTGAAACGGTGGTAGCAATAGTGAGACTGGAAAATTCAGAAGATTTAGTTGAAGAGATTGCAACAAAATTAAAAATGCACATATCGAAAAATGGCATAGTATTTACCGTTCCAATAGATTCGGCTACTAGTAGCACCTTAAAAATGTTGGAAGTAAAGAAGGGGGATATAAGATGAATAAAAAAGAAAAATTTTCATTGATTATAACGATAGTGAATAACGGATATTCAGATTACGTTATTGATTCTTCCCGTAGGTCAGGAGCTAGTGGTGGCACAGTTCTAAACGGAAGAGGAACAGGGGATTTAGAGATAGAAAACTTTTTAGGAGTTGCTATACAACCCGAGAAAGAAATTGTATTGACGGTTGCAAAAGAGACAGAAAAAGATAAGATAATGAAAACAATAGCAGACGATTTGAGTTTGGATTCCGAACACCGAGGATTCTGTTTCAGTGTTCCAGTAGATAACATTTCTGGGATTGCTCATCTTATAT
>CAYJCC010000020.1:0-8510 GCA_964368655.1 uncultured Lachnospiraceae bacterium
ATATATTACCATATTTATTGTGCTATTCAAAATAAATATATAAAGTTAAAAATATTTTTAATTTTAGTTGATTTATATTTTTTATTATGGTATTATACTTGTGACAAGTTAAACTATTCGTAAAAGTTGTCTTTTACGAATAGTTTTTGAAGAGTAATTTTGACCACAAAAAGAAATTGGGTTGTAAAAGAATAAAAAATCGAGTGACTATTTTCACTCGATTTTGTTATCCCCTACTATTAAATTTAGATTTATCTCTTTGTCCCCTTTCTTGCTGATTCTATTTTTTGAAGTTCGGAATACTTTTCGGAAATTTCTGTTGATAGATTATAAGCTTGTCTCTGTAATGTAGCTAGCTTACTTTTTAAATATCTTTTATATCCTGGTCCTGCATCATCAAGTTCTTCAAGAGCGTCATTCATTTCGTCTGTCACTTCACTTCTTTTCTTTTCAAGACGGGCTATTTCTTTTCTTAAAGACTCTATATATCCAGGGCCTACAGCGTCATTAGTATCGTCAGTTGTAGCATTCTCCCTTTTAGCTTCAATTTCTTTAATTATCCTTTCTCTTTCTTCGTCAGTTAAAAATCCATCACTATAATCGCTTTCATCCAACATATTTTTTTCCCTCCAACTTAATTTCCACATATAGTTTATCATAAGGCTAAAGGTGTGTCAATATTTAATTTTTTAGAATAATTGTGATAGAAAATTCATCTCTTTTATTTGTTTTCTTTGGTCTCTCCAGTTAGGCATAATAGTCTCTACTACCCTATAAAACTCCTTGGAATGGTTCATTTCAATTAGATGACTCAATTCGTGAATCAAAATATAATCTATTACTTTAGGCGCTAGCATTATTGTTTTGTAGTTTATTTTTATGTTGCCTTTAGCGTCACAACTCCCCCATTTCGAGCGAGACCTAACCACTTTTACGCTCTCATAGTTAAGTTTCATTAAAGTTGCAAAATATTCTAGCCTTTCAATCAGAATCTCTTGTGCCATCTTTATGTAAAACCTTTCTATGGCTCGTAGTTGTTTTTGTTTATCTTCGTTTGCCGGTACTACCAAGTCATTACCTGCAATCTCTACCTTCTTTAACTTACCTATCTCTTTTTTGGTAAATAGTTTTCCTAAAATCAAAAACTTATTATAGTTTATAACGTCATAGTTAAAATTCATGCTTTCTTTTGCTATTCGTTGTTTATTAAGAATCCACTTCTCTTTCTGCTCAATAAAGTGAAAAATATAATCCAAGCTTAACCTTCTTGGAGCGCGAACAACCAGTTCACCATCTTTTGATATGCTTAAGGAGAGTGTTCTCCTACTTGTACGAATAATCTTGTTAGGTTGAATCATTTTGTTTTCACCTACCATTCATTTTTCTAATTATATAGGAAAGTTAGACTTTTTGCAAACAAAATCCCCTGTATTTGCCATCATATAAGCATTTTTTTGAAGTTTGCATAGTATTTTGTTTGACATTTTTTGCAGTATTGTATAAGATTATATATAATAAATGCTTATAGAATAACTACACATAATGATTCGAGAGCATTCCCCCATTGAGATTTGCTCCGAAAACGAGGTGGATAAATATATGGCAAAAAGTAAAAGTGTCGCATCTAGAGGATTCGTAAACGATACCATTCTAGAATGTTTAATAGCCGGAGATAAGTACGGCTACGAGATAATTAAAGAAGTTGAAGAGAAGACTAATGGCAAGGTTGTTTTGAAACAGCCTAGTCTTTATAGCAGTTTGAGACGTTTTGAAAGCAAAGGATATATCTCATCATATTGGGGAGATAGTGATATTGGTGGACGTCGTCACTACTATAGCATCACTGAAACTGGTAGAAAGCATTTTAACGAAGGTAAGTCTGATAATGATGACGATAATGAAATCGTTGAAGAGATTGAAGAAGAAATAGACCAAGTAGAAATGGAGATACCTTCCACCCCTTCTTATGAAATAGATGAGGAGACTGATATTGAAGACAGCATTCCTGTTGTTAGTGACAGTTATGTAAATAGTTTTAGAGATTTTGGTTTTGAAGAAAAAGTCAATGAATTGATTGGAGCAGAACCAGAAGAAAGTGAAGAAAAGGAAATAAAACAACCTTTTAACCTTTACAATACCGTAAACAAACCTGAAGATGATTTGGAATACATTAGAGAGCAGGAAGACGCAAAAGAACAAGACGAGCCAATTGAAGAAGAGCCTGAAACTGAAGAGAAAGTTTATTTCCAGAATGGCGAAGTTGTTGAGCACGTTGATTTAGAAAAAACTCCAGTTGCTCTTTCTGAACATCAATTTATACAAGAGGACTTATTCAAACCAAGCGTAACCGAGTCTGTACAAGAAAAAGAAGAAACTTTAGAAAATACAAATGTTGTTCTTAACGAGGAAGCAAATGTATCCAACAAAAAGATTGACTCCCCTATTCCAATGATAGAAGAGGAAGAAGATAGTTTTGATTTAGACCAATTAAGAAAAAAGGCTCTTGAAAACACAGAAAGTTTTAGTAAAACAGAATTTTATGAGAGTCCATTAAAACAAGAATTAGATAAAAAGAGAAACGAAGAATACCTACAGCAAGATATGTTTGGTGCTCCAGTTCAAAAACAATACAATGTTATAACTGATGAAGATGGAATAACCAAAGCTGCAAGTGACGCTATAAACACTCATCGTGAACAAAAAATATTTGATAACGTTGGTGTTCGCATGTCCCCTCAAAAGACATATATTCCTCTTGGTTCAGATGAAGAAGAAAAGGAAAAACCTTTTATTGAAGAATCAAAAGATGAAGTCGAAGAAGCTAAAGAAATCAACTACAAACAAATTCTCGGAGATTTATACGAGAATGATGAAGAAAAGGTTGAACACAATATAATAAAGAATCCTTTCGAGAAAGCTGAAATTGAAGAAGAGGAAGAGTTCGAAGAAGATATTCCAGTAGTAAGAAGAAATGTTGTTAATAGTCCTGAAGAGTTAACCATTCGTCCATACACCCCTAACATAAACAAAGGAAAGGAATATGATTTTATACTCTACAATAAGGCACGTGCAACACTAGCGTTTTTCCTAACAATATTTGCATTGATACAAATGTCAATTTTCTTCATAATAATAAAAACAAAGAATGCCCTAACCTTAACAGATTCTATAATGTTTATAGTTTGCTTATCGTTAGCCGGTTTATCCTTAATTGGTTTCGTTCTACCATGGTTCTTAAGACCTGGAAGAAGAAAACTGCAAAAGTTTAATTTTGGCTTAAATCTGCTATTCTGTTCATTAGCATTCCTTGCGATTGCCGTTGTAATATATGCAATCAATTCATTCTTGGGGTTAGATGTAAACAACATCTCAAAACATCTATCTACCCTACTCTTGCCAATCATTTTGGCATTTAATATCGTTATTGCACCAATAATTTATAAATTGATAACTCTTAAAAAGGATATGTATTAATATATTCCAAAAAGAAATATCAATTGTCTTGTAAATTATGCCTTTACAAATGGGATAAAGTGTGGTAAAATAAATCGTTCGTATAAAAAATTGGGGGAACAATTTTGGGTGAAGTCGTATTAAAAGTTGAAAATTTAACCAAAATGTTTAAGAACAGAGTTGCTGTTAAAAATGTCTCTTTCGAAATAAAAGAAGGAGAGATTTTTGGCTTTTTAGGACCTAATGGTGCAGGTAAAACTACAACCATGAGGGCTATTTGTGGACTCTGCAAAATGGACAAAGGTCGTATTACTATTTGTGGTAACTCTATCACGAAAGACTTTGAAAGAGCTATGGCTAAAGTCGGTGGTATGATTGAAAACCCTCTTATGTACACCTACATGAGTGGATATGATAACTTAAAGTATTATTCACGTCTTTATAAGAAAAAGGCTACAAAACAAGATATTCTTTCAATCGCAAAGATTGTTGGACTTGAAAATAGAATTAAAGATAAAGTTAGAAGTTATTCTTTAGGTATGAGACAGAGATTGGGAATTGCTCAAGCCCTTCTTCATGACCCTAAACTTCTTATCCTCGACGAACCAATGAGTGGTCTTGACCCTGCTGGGGTTATAGAAATGAGAGAATTCTTAAAACTCATTGCTAGAGAAAATAAAATAGCTATCATGGTTTCCAGTCATATGTTAAGTGAAATGGAAAACCTTTGTGACACCCTTGGTATTATAAACAATGGTGAGCTTTTACAAGTTAAGTCAGTTGAAGACTTAAAGAAAGGCGCAGATAGCAACCGTAAGATAAAAATGCAAGTCGACTACCCTAACTTTGCTGGGAAAATCGTTATGTATGAATTTAAGTACCCTGTTGACGTGGCTGGTGATAGCATCTTGATTCAAGCTGGACAAGACCAGATTTCTACAATCGCAAAAACCTTAATCGATAACAAGTTGTCAGTATTTAGTGTAACCTTTATCGATAAGAGCCTTGAAGAAATCTTTATGGATATCATCAATAACAAAAACCACGGATACACCGGGATTATGTAAGGAGGAGTGATATAATGGGAACAATGCGTATTGCTCGTGCCGAGTTTATTAAGATTTTTAAGAAGCCTAGTCTTTACATTATGGGTATCGTTTTAGCTATAGTGATTCTTATATCTAGCTTTTTCTTTAATCCTGAAACAAGGTCTGATACAAAAGTAACATTAAAGGGAGATACAGTCGCTCAAGTATTATTAAATTTTGAGACAGATATTTCTACAAATACAGAAAACAAAATTCAATATGATTTGAAAAACAGTCAAGCTGCTGATATGATAGCATTCTACTCTAACCTAAATGTTAGAGAGGCATCAATAAAAGAAAAGTATACTGCCCTAACAAATGCTTTCACTACATTAAACGCAGCACAGACTTCAGTTAACTATACAGCATTCAAGGAAGCTTTCGTTGCTTTCAAAAATGCAGTTGAGTTTGGTAAAGATGGTGTATTAACTACTTTAGCCGGATACAATGGAGTATTTGAATCATACTTTGATGAGACAGCTGGGTCTATTACCGGAGCGTCATTCGCAACTATTAAAGCTAATCTTAAAATAATAGAAGATATGTACAACTCTGCTAACTGCGCTGACACCCCTGCAGGAATAACATATTTCTGTAACACATATACAAATAGTCATTATGATACAAGCCTACAAGACGTTTATGATGCTGCTATGAATTTCATTACAGTTTCATGTAAGGCTGTGGTTCAAAAAGTTGCTGATGAATTTAATGGATACTGCACACAGGTTGAAGTTAACTTTACCGAAATTCCTGCTTTCCCTGTACACATTGATGGTCAAACCTTTAACAACCAAACAGAGTTCTTTGATTTCTACATGAACAAGGTTAAAGTGGCTATGACTTCCCTCAAAAATTATCTTCATAGAATTATGACTATGTCGCAACCTATCATTCTTGTTTCAGATAGTGAGTACACTTCTATATTGACAGAATTAGATAGAGTTATCAAAATACTTGGAACAACAGACGCTGCAGTATTGAGAGGAGAAGGCGCATCAATAGATGACGTATTCACCCCATTAGCATTGAACCAAGCAAAAGCATCTCTTATAAAGAAATCAGATTTTGCAGAAAAAATATCTACTATGTTAACTGGTGCAACTTATGCAAGACTTTCAGCAACACAAGTAGCCGAGTTATCTGGTATAGTAAATAAGACAATCGAAAGAAGAGACGCCAAGTACGACCAATTATCAAAAATGGGTACAAATGATTCTGTTACCATTGCAAATACCTATGTAAGCGAATACAAACATTACAATATCATTTCCAACAATATTGTATCCAATTCTATAAAGTTGGCTATAACAAAGGGAATGTCAAACAAAGAGGTTGCTTCATTATATGGATATGACTTCAGTACTTTCAGCAGATATAGTGTAAACGAAACATTGTTGAAAAACCAATACTTGTTTGATAACGAAACTTTTGCATTCGATTATTCTGATGTATTCTCATTCAATCAAAATTCAGCAAGTGAAGGAACAACAATTTTTGACTTTATGTTCTTTGCTTTAAGAATATCTACCCTATTCATTATTGTCTTTGCTATTATTATGGCTGCCAGCCTTATCGCTAGTGAGTTCGATAGTGGTACAATTAAGTTGTTGGCTATTAGACCATTTAAGCGTGGCAAAATAATTATGGGCAAGTTCTTCGCTACAATGTTCTTCGTTATGTGTTTTGTACTATTTAGTGCGATCATATCAATGATAGCTGGGCTAGCAATGTTTGATTGGAATATGCAACCAGTATTAGCAATATTTAATAGTTCTGTTGCATTCAGTATTAGCCCTCTATTGTTAATGTTGATAAATATAATTTCTATAGTTCTTGAAATTATGTTCTTCACAATTATAGCTGTAGCGCTATCAACAATTACAAGATCATTTGCTGGAACAATTTCAACAGCTTTGGTTCTATATTTATTGTCACTTGGATTAAACGCATTACTAGGAAATCAATTATGGTATGCTTACTCACCTTTCATAAACACAGACTTGTTTAAGTTTATGGGTGGAGCGTTCGCAAGTTCCTCAACATCAATCTTAAGTAGTATGTTTATAACTCCATTGCTGAAAAATATGAACTTCTACATTACCCTAGGAATGTATGCTGGAATATCAGGAGTATTGTTATTGACAACATACCTCGTATTCAAGAAAAGAGATATATAAAAATTAACACCTCGTTTGAGGTGTTTTTTTATTGTTGATATGATTACAAAAAAAGAGTGCTTTCACACTCTTTTTATTTTACTCAATTACCGTTTTGTTTTTAGCAATCTCCCCTGTTGCAAGTTTGTCGCATAGATTGTTGAGTTCATTGTCGCTGTGACCCTTTACCTTGACCCAAGAGACCTTGTGCTTGTCCAACTCGTCTAGTAACTCTTCCCAAAGTTCTTTGTTCGCTACGGGCTTCTTATCGGACGTACGCCATTGGTGTATTTGCCAGTTCTCAATCCATTTATTATTTATCGCATTCATAACGTAAGCCGAGTCAGTATAAACTGTAACGTCACATTTTTCTTTAAGTTGACGAAGTCCCAAAATAACTGCCGTCAATTCCATTCTGTTATTTGTAGTGTCTGCTTCAAATCCAGAAAATTCTTTTTGATGACCCTTATATCTTAAAACATACCCATAGCCACCCGGACCCGGGTTTCCAGAACACGCTCCATCAGTATATAACTCAACTTTTTTCAATATTTCGTCTTCCTTTTATTTTATGACCTTATTTTACCAACTTTAATACTGCCATGTCAAACAAAACAATATTAACTATATTTATTTTATCAAAAAAGGCGTGAAATTCGACTTCCACGCTTCTTTTTATTTAACCTCGAGGATTTTATCCAACCCAAGCAATACCGATTGCAGGACCAACATGCGCACCCACAACTGGGCCAACATCGCCTTCTGTAACAGGTACATCAGGGAAGGTTTTTATAACTATATCTTTTAACTTTGTAAAGAACTGACTTTCGGATATTTTCAATACAAATATCTTCTTTGCATTCTTAGGTACGAACTTAACTATTTCTAATAAAGATTTTGTCATACCGATACAAGTTTTATGGTTCTTTAAAACACCATTGGTAAAACCAATTATAGGTTTTATATGTAATAATGAACCAATAACGGCTGTAACGCTACCAATTCTTCCACCCCTCTTCAAATAATCAAAAGACTCTGGAATAAAGAATATTGCACTTGTTTTCTTTAACTCTTCAATTCTTGTTTCGATCTCGTCTCTGCTTTTTCCTGCAGCAATCATTTTCTGCATTTCTTCAATAAGTCCCCACATTCCTTGACCAGTTGTGCCGGAATCTATAACTGTTATTTTGCTAGGATCTTTACACTGCTCTTTTGCAAGTCTTGCTGTGTTTGGTGTACCACTCAATGTTAGAGAAATGGTTAACATAATTGCTTCGTTACCATCATCTATAACATCATTAAAGGTGTCTATAAAATCTTGAATAGCCGGTTGGCTGGTCTTTGCCGGAACCTTCAATCTTTCCAATTCATCATATATATCTTGGAATGTTCCTGGGTATCCCTCTACAAAATCTTTGTCTCCAACGATAGTGTGAAGACGAATAATTTTTATGTCTTCCTTTTTGGCAACCTCTTCAGGAATGTATGAGGTTGAATCTGTTATCAATTTAATCATAATACTGCTCCGTTTTTATTTTTATGCCTTAAGTATATCATATATGATGGCCTAATAAAAAGTGTTAAAAGTCTATTATTGATATACCCTCTCTACTTTTTATTATTACCTTTCTACTCAGAGTAGAAAACAATAATAAACTCCCGAAATAAAGGCAAATACAAAAAAAGGGCTTTCGCCCTTTTCGTTCTTGGCAGGGGTGGAAGGAATCGAACCCTCCTCTGGAGTTTTGGAGACTCTCATTCTACCGATGAACTACACCCCTATAAAGTGAACAAGAACATTATATAAGAA
>CAYJCC010000021.1:0-8375 GCA_964368655.1 uncultured Lachnospiraceae bacterium
GCCTGAAAAATTATTTTTTTATATTGGCGTTCCCGTGGGCGAACAGCAATTAAAACCTGAGTAGTTTGTATGCTGGACAACCAAACTTCGCCTGAAAAATTATTTTTTTATATTGGCGTTCCCGTGGGCGAACAGCAATTAAAATCTGTGCGGTTCGTATGCGAGACAAACAGGCTTCGCCTGTTAGGCACGAAGAGAAGCGTTGTTTTCTTTTTCTTCGGCCTTTATCACATTGTAAACAACTTCGGATATTTCATCTTCAGTCATGGTCTTTTCTGGCTGACGAATATACAATTTTACGGCAACACTCTTACAGTTTTCGGGAATCTGGTTGCCTTCATATACGTCAAATATTTTTGCATCAGCAATATAAGTCTTATTAGCTTTTTTTGCTGTATTCAAAATATTTGCTGCAGGAACAGACTTATCAACAATAATGGCAATATCTCTTTCAATGTTTTGGAACTTTGGTAAAGGTTTTGCTGTCTTATTATCAAACTTTCTTTCAAGGAGTTTATCTAAACATATTTCAGCAATATAAATCTCGCCAGATACTTCAAAATTTTCTGCAATCTGTGGATGTAACTTTCCAATCTCTCCAACCTTTTGGTTGTACAAGATTATGTCAGCGCAAATTCCAGGGTGCATATATTCGTTTTGTGCTTGTCTGTATTCCAAACTTGCACCACTGATATTTATTATATTGTTCAAACTCTCTTTGAGAGCATAGAAATCACCTTTGTTGCAAGTCATAAGGAACAAATTTTGTTCCTCTTTAGGCAATTCAGTTAATGGCAATTTCTTTGGGATAAATACGTTTGACAATTCAAACATTTTCAAGGTTTTGTTTTGTTGTTTTTGATTCAATCTCAACGTTGCGAGACCACCAATCAATAAGTTGTTTCTCATAATAGAATGTGCTTGACCTATTGGATTAGCAATAGCAATATTTTTTGCTGGGTCTTGGTTAGCCTTTTTAATATCAACAGGGGATACGAACTTGTAGTTAAGCATTTCATAGAAACCTTCGCCAACAGTTGCATGCCTTAAAGCATTTATGTTTTCTTGTTCATGAGCTAACTTACCAACAAACACATAATTATTTTCTGTTAATTTTGATAAATCGATATTGTCAAAACCAAACATACGCCCAACCTCTTCGACTATATCGCACTCTTGTTGAATGTCCAATCTAGTTCCCGGTACGACAGAAGACAAGGTCTTTCCAAAAACGGTTGTCTTTATATCTAAATTGTTTAATATTTCCACCATCTTTTCTGCAGAAATATCCATTGCGAGTTTTCCACAAATATTATCAACATTGCTTACAACAGTTTTTTGTTCTGGCTTGTTAACATATTTATCAACTACAACGTTTGATATTGTTCCAGCATTAAGAGAGTCAATAATGTGTAGTGCGCGCTTCAAACCCAACTCTGCAAAATCAAAATAAACATTTTTGGAATATCTAATAGAACTATCGCTCAACAATCCTAATTGAGCACAAGCTCTTCTTATGTTTGCATAATTGAATACGGCACTTTCCAAGAATACATTTTGAGTATCTTCAAAAGTTCCACTTTCCACTCCACCCATAACTCCTGCAATTACCATAGGGTTTTTCGCATCTGCGATAACCAAGTTTTTACTGGATAAAACATATTCTTTTTCGTTTAAGGCAGATATGCGTTCGCCGTCTTCGGCAGTTCTTACGTTTATAACTCCACCACCGATTTTAGATAAATCAAATGCGTGCATAGGTTGTCCAATTTCTACCAACACATAGTTTGTAATATCTACAAACAAGTTATGAGGAGTATGTCCAACTAACGATAAACGCTTTTTCAACCAAGCAGGGCTTTCGCCATTTTTTACGTTTTCAATCACAACTCCCATGTATCTAGAACAGAGTTCAGGATTTTTAACATTGACATCAATCTTCTTTGATACAGAAGTTGTCTTGTATGTTAGCTCGGGCATCTTGAAAGGCCTGTTATATGCAGTTGCAATTTCTCTTGCGAGAGCAACTATGCTGTTACAATCTGGTCTGTTAGGCAAAACGCTTAAGTCTAATATAACTTCGTTTAGACCTAAAACTTCAGCAATAGGAGCACCAATCTTTTCAGAAGGTTTCAATATTGCCAAACCATCATTTTCAACGTCAGGGTATATGGAATTATCAATACCAATTTCTTCATAACCACAGAACATTCCTTCGGATTTTTCTCCACGAAGTTCCCCACTTTTGATGGATTGACCACATGGAAGGTTTGCACCGTCCAATGCAACTGGAACAATATCTCCAACTTTCATGTTTTTTGCACCAGTTACTATTTGTACGTATCTATCTCCAAGACTAACCTTGGTAACAACTAACTTGTCTGCATTAGGGTGTTGCCAAATCTGTTCAATTTTTCCAGTAACGACATTTTTTAAGTTTTGTGATTTGTCGATAATTTCTTCAACTTCAAAACCTATCTTTGCAAAAGTCTTTGCAATATCTTTAACTGGGATATCGTCTACTTTAACGAAATCATTTAACCAAGATAATAATATTTTCATGTCGCTCCTCCTATTTGAACTCTTCCAAGAATCTGATATCGTTATCGTACATCAGTTGAGGGAAAGGTATTTTATATTTCATTTTTGGATATCTGTCAAAACCAAGTCCAAAAGCATATCCAGAATATTTTTCAGGGTCCAAGCCGTTCATCTTTAGAACATTAGGGTGGATAAGCCCAGCACCTAATATCTCATAACCTCCGACGAACTTACAATCAGCACAACCTTTTCCACCACAAGCAGGACAAACGGCGTCTACTTCCAAACTAGGTTCGGTGAATGGGAAGAAAGATGGTCTGAAACTGATTTGCACACCGTCTCCCAAATATTGTTTAATAGCAACCGATAACATGTTTTTCAAATCTGCAAGGTTTACATTTTTCTTTTCATCAACATAGAAGGCATCTATCTGATGGAAAGCAGCAGTATGTGTTGCATCAATATCGTCTTTTCTGAAAACCATTCCATAGTTAAATATCTTCATTGGAGGAGTAAACTTTTCGAAAGCATATCCCTGAAAGTTTGTTGTTTGAGTTCTCAATAAAATGTCAGACGTGATAAAGTAACTATCTTGCATGTCTCTTGATGGGTGGTCTTTTGGAACGTTCAACAACTCAAAGTTGTACTTGTCCCAATCAATCTCGGGAACACGAATCTGTGTGAAACCCATGCCTGTCAAGATACTTGCGAACTTCTCCAACTCCATATTGATAGGGTGGATAACCCCACGCTCATGAGTTGGCTTATCTAAAGTAACATCAATCTTTTCTTTTGATAACTTCTTCAAAAGTTCAGCATTTTTTAGTTCTTGCTCCTTTGAAAAGATAAGTGTTTCGGCTTCACTCTTTGTAGAGTTTATTAAAGCGCCCATACTTGCTCTCTGGTCACCTGGTACGTTTCGAAGTTTTTTTAAGAGGTCGGTGATAAGACCACTCTTTCCGATATTCTTAACTCTGATTGCTTGGCAATCTGCACTTGTATTTGCAGAAGCCAATTCTGTTTTAATATCTCCAAGTATTTGTTTTAGTTTGTTTTCCATGTTCTCTCCTTGTTTTCTTATTTACAAAAAATAACGCGACCCAAATCTATTTCAGGACGCGATTGCTCTCGTGGTACCACCTAATTTCGTCTCAAATCGAGACCTCATTACATTTTTACAGTTATGTCTGGCACTTCTTAATGGCAAAGCCTTTACCGAAGGCAACTCCAATGCTGAAATTCGCAAATTATCTGAACATAAGTGGCTCTCAATCGGCGACCACTCTCCCTGTATGAAAATAAAATGCTACTGTACACATCTTCACAGTCTTTATTAAATTAAGCACAGTATATCTTAAAAAATTAAAATAGTCAATGAAAAAGCTCAAAAACATACCTATTTTTTGATTTTTTGTAATAATTTTTTTCAAAAACAACTATACTTTATTGAAAAATGTGCTATAATGACAAAAAAGACAGAGTTTGTGACATAACAATAAAAACTTGGTCCCTGTCAAAATACAAGGGGGAAACGATGAGAGAAGAAATTTTCTATACAGACGCAAAGAGTTCTATTGTTAAGCTATTTGAACAGGAATTTCCTGCATGTGGAAAGAAGTTTTTAGATAAGCTTCTTTATTCGTTTTACGAGCTTTGCACATATGAAGAAGAAGGAATGAAGGTGCGTCCTGATATCCTTATTACAAACAATATAAATGCTCTGGTAAAACAAATTCCAAACACTTATAAAATCTCCATACACAAAGACCCATCAGACATATTATTTGACCAAAGATTGAAAAGTCTGTTATGTTTTTGTAGAGACGACTGGTCGGTGTACGTAAATTATTTGTCCGATAGTGTAGAGTATGGGGTAATAAAAACCATCAACAGTATAAAAGAAAAGAAACTTACCCAATTGCTTTTTGAAGAAAAAACAGCAAATATATTAAAGGAAAAAACATACCTTGTTGCACTTAATATTGTAAGTAGCAGTTTGGCATATCTTCGTGGTTTGAAGGGTAGCGATTTAGCTATAAACTTCAACCTTGATACAACGCAAAAAGACAACTGGGAAACAGTTATAAAAACTTTTGTTGATGCTAGTATAACAAAACTAAAAACAACCATGAGAAAAAAAGAAGATATAAAGACGTTGTATGAAAATATCTTTATATCAGCATTCAAAAACTTGCAAGGTTGTATCTGCCTTGTCGTTGACAAAGACTTTGTAGATACGAAAGGGCTGTTATCTGATGGCGTGTGGTTTCCAGAACCAATCCAGATGAGCAAATTGTTTTTACAAAGTTCAAGTTCGGTCGAGTCAAAACTTACCAGTTTCGCAGACTTGTTCGTTAGCATGTTGAACTATGACGGAATAACCATAATAGATAATACTGGAAGAATTCTGGCATACAATGTATTTATTTCAACAAACATAAAGTCAAACAAAAACTTTGTGGGTGGCGCAAGAAAAAGAGCAGCTCATACATTGATAGAAAGTCAAAACAAAAAATATGTCGGAGTATATATGCAGTCACACGAAGGAGATAACTTCTTCAAGTACAGCAAAGGTTCAAAAGTTGAACGTAGAAAACTCGTTGTAAAAGATAAGGAAGCACACCAAATTTCTTTACAAGAAATGTCCGACGATAAAAATTAATCTAAAACCAAAGTAGAAGATATTTATTTAGTAATAAGAAAGTCCCAAGAGCAAACAGATAGAGGCTGAACCAAATCAGCTTCTGTTTTTTTACAATTCTTAACAACAACTTGATACATAGCAGTCCGGAGATAAATGCTGCGATACAGCCTAGAATAATTCCTGTTGTAGAAAACGGCATACTAGTTGGAACTTTAATATAATCAATCACTTCTAAAAGCAAAGAAGCCAAGATAATCGGGATACTTAGTAAAAATGAAAAATCTGTTGCATCTTTTTTATCAATTCCTACAATCAAACCACTTGCTATGGTTGAACCACTTCGACTGATTCCGGGAAAACATGCAAGGCCCTGACAAACTCCAACGGCAACTGCTTGTTTATATGAAATATTCATTTCGGTAACAGAGGCAGAGGCTTCTTTTTTAACAAAGACAGGTTGGTTGGTAATGCCTAACACTACGGCATTCTTTTTAACAAATTGTTTTTTGCTAAAATAATCGCTCAGCATTAGAACAAAACCTGTTATAAAGAAACAGACAATCAAAGACCCACCACCAAAAGAGTCCTCAATAGTTCCCTTTAATAGCAGTGCAAGAATCACGGTTGGAATAGTGGCACTTGCCAGCAATCTATTTGTTTTACAAAAAGGGTGTTTTATAAGTTGGATAATATCTTTCCAGTAAACATAGATGACAGCCAATAACGTTGCCACGTGTAAAAGAACACTGAACAGAATTGTCCCGTCTGTTATTCCAAAAATATTATAGAAAAGAACAAGATGTCCACTGCTACTAACTGGAAGAAATTCTGTCGCTCCTTGAATTATGCCTAATAAAATTACAATCCAAAAACCCATACACACCTCAAAATATAGTATTTGCAAAAAACTTTTTTAATACTATTCTGCGATAAAATAGTTTCATTTTTATTTACAATAGTGTACAATATAAACGCAAATATAGGAGAACATGAAATGAAATTAGGAGTAGTAGGACTACCAAACGTTGGAAAGAGCACTCTTTTCAATGCGTTGACAAAGAATAAAATACCAAGCGAGAACTATCCTTTTTGTACAATAGAACCAAACGTTGGAATAGTTGCCGTGCCAGATGAAAGGCTTGACGTTCTTGGCAAACTATATAACACAAAAAAAATAACCCCAGCCGTTATTGAATTCGTTGATATTGCCGGATTGGTTAAAGGTGCAAGTGAGGGAGAAGGACTTGGAAATAAGTTTTTGAGTCATATACGACAAGTGGACGCAATAGTTCACGTTGTTAGATGTTTTGAAAACGCAAATATAACACACGTAGACGGAAACGTTGACCCGATAAGAGATATTCAAGTTATAAACATGGAACTCATACTTTCAGATATGGAAGTGGTAACTCGTAGATTGGATAAGAGCGAAAAACTATACAAGGGTGGAAATAAATCTTTACAAACAGAAGTTGAAGTTTTGCACAAGTTGATAGATTTATTTAACAATGAAAAACCAGCAAGGGCATTGGAAGCAACGGCAGAAGAACAAGACGTAATAGATGGTTTGTTTTTGATAACCAGCAAACCAGTAATATACATTGCTAACGTTGGAGAAGATGCGTCTAGTGTGGAAAAAATGCACGCATCAAAAGTAGAACAATTTGCAACTGAAGAGAAAAACGAAGTGATAACACTTTGTGCAAGACTGGAAGAAGAATTATCTGATTTATCTGAAGAAGAAAGAGATCTTTTCATGCAAGAGTTTGGACTTGCTAGCACCGGTTTGGATAAACTTATCGTAGTTGGATATAGATTATTGGGCTTGATTAGTTATTTAACAGCAGGAGAAAAAGAGGTTAGGGCGTGGACCATAACAAAAGGAACGAAAGCTCCGGGGGCTGCAGGAAAAATTCATACAGATTTTGAAAAAGGATTTATCAAAGCAGAAGTTGCTACCTATAAAGATATAGTTGAGTGTGGTGGATATACACCAGCAAAAGAAAAGGGCAAGGTTCGTATAGAAGGCAAAGAGTACGTGGTACAAGACGGCGACGTAATGCTATTCAGATTTAACGTTTAAGACAAACAAAAAACCGAGAATAATATCTCGGTTTTATTTTTACTTATTTCAATTTGCTTTAACTTTTTTAGAAAGTATAAACTCCGGTTTTTAATGTTTTAGGATATCTGAACGTCCAAAGCATACTTAAGTTCAACTTTAATTTTATATTCAAGTTCATTTCTTGCCAAGTCAATACACCATTCCATGTTTCGGCTGATGCCAAAGCAATGAATTGACAGTTTTTGCTTATTATAATAGTCAAACTTTTATTTTCTACTGTTACGTCAGCGCCACCTGTTCTTGCATTTTCTGTAGCCTTGCTTAAAAATTTTGTATAGTCTTCCATTCCCATACAGCTTTCACCTTTAACTTCATTAAATGTAATTTTTGCTGTATATCTTTCAGAATATTCATCATATACAAAACTATCAACGGACGCTGTGTCTGGGTTTATATTAGATATCAAATCTCCGATAGAGTAGTTGTATGCGTCTTGGAAACCTCTCTTGGTATAGTTGGTTTTAACATAAAATTGGTTAGCGTAATATTTTGACCCAGAAAAATAATAGTGATTATTCATTCCCGTGCTGCCAATGTAGGGTATTTCCAAGTTAAGCAATCTCATATTTAAATATTGTTCCCCATTTGCGTTTCTTTGCATTACTCCACGAGGTTGTCCTGTGATATTTACTGCCAAACTACCAAAACTACCAACAGCTTTTACTGCTCCATTGTTTACAATTATTTCTACGTTTTTTGCTCTGTTGTGGTTAGCCAAAGTGGTATTGTAAAGTTCAAAGAAATTATCAAATATTTTATCAATAACTATAATTTCTTCTTCATTTACTGGATTTTTGAGAACATCGCTGTTTGAAGAATGGTTTGCTTTGATAACGTCTTGCAACAAAGATTTATCAGCCAAAATAGCTGATATATCATTGGTTATACTTGCGTCGTATGACAAGTCGGCGTCCTCATATGCTTTATTTTTTGTTTCCAACTTTGCACAATACAGAACAACACCAGTAACCATCATTAGCAATACGAATATGTTCAAAAAATTTCTCATGTTTCCCCCTTTAGGTATTTTCGATAAGACATCTTATAAGATGACGAATATATAAT
>CAYJCC010000022.1:0-8185 GCA_964368655.1 uncultured Lachnospiraceae bacterium
TCATAATTCACCCCTTATTTCTTACCAGACTTGATTTCTTTACGTCTAATCTTCTCATCAGAGTAACTGATTCCGTAAGCATGATATGGTTCAACTGGCTTTATTGCGCGAACTTTTGCTGCGAACTGACCAACTATCTCCTTATCAATACCTTTTACGCTTAAAGTTGATTTTCCATCACAATCAAGTGTGATTCCTGGTATTGCTATAACTTCAACAGGATGTGAGAAACCAATATTCATTGTAACGTTGTCTCCATTCTTTGCAAGTTTGTAACCAACGCCGTTAATGTTTAATTTTTTCTCAAAGCCCTTACTAACACCTTCAACCATGTTAGCAATTAATTGACGATACAATCCCCATTGAGCATTGTCGTCTTTTGTTTTTCCATTGTTAGTGATTGCAATTTCGTTTTCGCTGATTGCAACTGCTAATTTTGAATAAACCTCTCTTGATAAGGTTCCTTTAGGTCCTGTAACTGTTAACTTATTTCCTTCTTTTGTTACTGTAACGCCAGCTGGAATAGTTATTATTTTCTTTCCAATTCTAGACATAATTTCCTCCTTACCATACGTAAGCCAAGACTTCGCCACCGATTTTTTCTTTACGAGCTTCTCTGTCTGTCATAAGACCTTTGCTTGTAGAAACGATTGCGATTCCAAGTCCGTTAAGAACTTTTGGAAGGTCTTCGAAACCTGCATAAATTCTTAATCCTGGCTTTGAAATTCTCTTTAAGCCTTGTATTACCTTTTGATTATTTGGTCCGTACTTCAATGTGATATTGATAGAAGTTTTTGTACCTTCTCCAGCTATCTCATATGACGTAATGTAGCCTTCTTTTAACAATAGTTCTGCTATTGCTACTTTTTGTTTAGAAGTAGGCACGGAAACGGACTCATGCTTTGCTGTCAAAGCATTACGCATTCTTGTAAGCATATCTGCTATTGGATCTATAACCATTTCTCTCTCCTCCTCTTACCAGCTACTCTTTTTAACGCCAGGAATTTCGCCTTTGTATGCTAACTCTCTAAAGCAGATTCTGCAAATTCCGTATTTTTTCAATACAGAATGAGGACGTCCACATATTTTACAACGAGTATATTCCCTAGTTGAGTACTTTTGTTTTTTTGCTTGTTTTTCTTTTAATGCTTTTTTTGCCATATTTCCTCCTAACCTCTGCTCTTGAATGGCATGCCTAACTTTTGTAAAAGTAGTCTTGCTTCATCATCGGTATTTGCAGTGGTTACAATGATGATATCCATTCCTCTAACCTTATCAATCTTTTCGTAACTAATTTCTGGGAAAACTAATTGTTCTGTTAATCCCAAAGCGTAGTTTCCTTTTCCATCGAATGATTTAGAAGAAACTCCCTGGAAGTCTCTAACTCTTGGAAGAGCGATAGAAACTAATTTATCGAAGAATTCATACATTCTTTGTCCACGAAGAGTAACTTTAGCACCAATTTTTTGGCCTTCTCTAAGTTTGAAGTTGGATATGCTCTTCTTGGCACTTGCAACAACTGGCTTCTGTCCGGTAATAACACCTAATTCGTCTACTGCCTTATTGAAGCTTTGTTGATTGTCTTTAACGTCTCCAAGACCACGGTTAACAACGATTTTTTCAATCTTTGGAACTTGGTAGATATTCGCATAGCCGCATTCTTTCATCATTGCAGGAACAACTTCAGTGTTGTATTTCTGCAAAAGTCTATTTACTTCTTTCATATCCTACCTCCTATCCTTTCTTATCCGCTGTCTTTCTTACTGTAGCTCTCTTTGTAGAAACTTCAGTAATTTTCTTTGTCGTATCTTTTACGACTTTCTTTGTTACGGCTGCTTTAGCTGCAGGTTTTTCAATCTTTGTAGCAACAGGTTTAACGTCTTTCTTGTCTGCCTTAACTGCTTTTGCTGCTTTCTTGATTTCAATTCCCTTGTCTAAAGAAGCTCCACACTTCTTACATTTTCTGAATTTCTTGCCATTTTCTTCCCCGTAAGAAACTTTAGTAGCCTTCTTACAGTTTGGGCAAATAATTTCAACGTTGCTCAAGTCAATTTTTTGTTCTCTTTTAATGATTCCACCCTTGTCTTGTGCACTTTTTGCTTTTTTGTGTTTTGACACAATATTTACACCTTCTACAACTACTGCATTAGAAGAGGTAACTACTTCTAAGATTTTACCAATCTTGCCTTTGTCTTTACCAGCTAAAACAACAACTTTGTCTCCACTTCTCAACTTGATTTTCTTGTCTTCCATAGTTCCTCCTTATAATACTTCTGGAGCAAGGGAAATGATTTTCATGAATCCCTTATCTCTTAATTCTCTTGCGATAGGTCCAAATATACGGCTTCCTTTAGGAAGTTTTTGGTTATCGATGATAACTGCTGCATTGTCATCAAATTTGATGTATGAGCCATCAGGTCTCTTAACACCTTTACTTGTTCTAACAATAACTGCTTTAACAACGTCACCCTTTTTAACGACTCCACCTGGAGTAGAGGATTTAACAGAGGCAACTATTATATCGCCAACGTTTCCACTTCTTCTGAAAGAACCGCCAAGGACTCTTATACACATTATTGTCTTTGCACCGGTATTGTCAGCAACTTTTAATCTTGTTTGTGGTTGTACCATAATACTTACACTCCTTATTTAGCTTTCTCGACTATTCTTAATAGTCTGAAGTATTTATCCTTACTTAGTGGACGGGTTTCGATGATTTCAACTTTATCACCTATTTCACACTCGTTTTTCTCGTCATGAGCTTTGAATTTCTTTGTTTGTGTGAAAACTTTTCCATATATAGGATGTCTTTTATCATCTTCAACAGCTACAACGATTGTCTTGTCCATCTTGTTGCTAACAACCATACCAATCTTTGTTCTTCTGTTGTTTCTTTCGATTGTTTCTTTTTCCATGACTTATCCTCCTACGCTTCTTTCTTTGCAAGACGTTCAGCGATTATTGTCTGAACTTTTGCAATATCTTTTTTACAAGTATTTATTTGCATCGGATTAGAAAGTTGTCCTGTAGCATTTGAAAATCGTAGGTTGAATAATTCCTGCTTCAATTGCTTTAATTTTGCAGTCAACTCTTTATCTGTCATTTCTCTTATTTCACTAGCTTTCATTATTCTTCACCGCCTTCAATAATTTCTTCCGACTGTTTTGTGATGAATTTAGTTTTGCAAGGAAGCTTGTGACTAGCTAATCTCATTGCTTCACGAGCAGCTTCTTCTGTAACTCCACCTAGTTCGTAAATAACTCTACCTGGTTTAATTACTGCTACCCAGAATTCTGGAGATCCCTTACCTTTACCCATTCTGGTTCCGATCGGTTTCTGTGATACTGGTTTATGAGGGAAAACGTTAATCCAAAGTTTTCCGCCTCTTCTATTATATCTGTTGATAGCAATACGTCCAGCTTCGATTTGTCTTGCTGTCATCCAACAAGGCTCGGTAGCTACAAGTCCGAATTCACCGTAAGCAAGTTTGTTTCCACGAGTTGCTTTACCAGTCATTCTTCCTCTGAACTGCTTTCTCCTTTTTACTCTTTTAGGCATTAACATTTGTATTTACCTCCCTGCCAGCCATATCAGTTACGGCCTTTTTTTCGAGGATTTCGCCTTTACAAATCCATACTTTAACACCAACAATACCAAAAGTAGTGTGTGCTTCGTATGTTGCATAGTCAATATCAGCTCTTAAAGTTTGTAATGGAGTTCTACCTTCATGGTATTGTTCGCTTCTAGCGATTTCAGCACCATCAAGTCTTCCACTAACCATAACTTTACAACCTTGTGCACCGGCTTTCATAACACGCTGTAAAGCTTGTTTTAATACTCTTTTGTAGCTCATTCTCTTTTCAAGTGAGAAAGCGATACTTTGAGCAATTAATTGTGCGTCAAGGTCTGGTCTTTTTACTTCTTTAATGTTTATGTTTATGTTCTTGTTTGAAGCTATTTTAATAACTTCTTTCTTGAGTTCTTCAACTCCTGCGCCCTTATTACCAATGATAACACCTGGACGTGAAGTGAAGATATCGATATCTACTCTGTTTGCAGCTCTAGCAATAACAATTTTAGAAACTGAACTAGTAGCGTACTTCTTGTTAATAAATGTACGAATTTTATGGTCTTCAACTAAGTAGTTTGAAAATTCTCCCTTAGGTGCAACCCAAGTTGAATTCCAGTCTTTGTTGATACCAACTCTCAATCCGTGTGGACTAACTTTCTGACCCATATCTATCCTCCTTCACTTATTTAACCACGTCAAGTATTACTGTAATATGACATGTTCTTTTTAATATTTGATCGTGACCACCTTTTCCACGGAAAATTCCACGCTTCATTGTTGGTCCTTCATCTGCAAAGCATTCAGCAACAAATAAATCATCTTTATTTAATCCTTTGTTGTTTTCAGCATTTGCTCCTGCAGAGATAAGAACTTTCTTAACGTCTGCAGCTGCTGTACTATCTGAGTTTTCTAAGATAGCAACGGCTTGGATGTACTTAACTCCTCTAATGATGCTAAGTAATCTTCTAGCTTTGCTAGCACCCATTCTGATATATTTTGCTGTAGCATAAGGACGAGTATCTTTTGTCTCAAGTCTCTTAGCTGCTCTTTCTCTTTGTCTTGTAGCCATTATACTCCTCCTTATTTAGACTTAGACGCTGTTGTCTTTTTATCAGCTCCATGTCCTTTATAGTTTCTTGTTGGTGCAAATTCACCTAATTTATGTCCAATCATTTCTGTTGTACAGTAAACAGGAATATGCTTTTTACCGTTATGAACACCGATTGTATGTCCAACGAAGTCTGGGTAGATTGTTGAAGATCTACTCCATGTCTTAAGTGGTTGCTTTTTGTTTGCTTCATTTAAGGCAATAATTCTGTTGTACAATTTCTCTTCTACAAACGGTTTTTTCTTTAATGATCTGCTCATATTCTTCTCTCCTAGTTCACACGCTTAATAATAAGTTTATTGCTGTGTTTTTTACTATTTCTTGTCTTCATGCCAAGAGCTGGTTTTCCCCATGGGGTAAGAGGTGAACTTCTACCAACTGGGGATTTACCTTCACCACCACCATGTGGGTGGTCGTTAGGGTTCATAACAGAACCACGAACTGTTGGACGAACGCCCATGTGTCTCTTTCTTCCTGCTTTACCAAGTGCAACTATTTCATGTTCAACGTTTCCTACTTGACCAAGAGTAGCTTTACACTCTGATAGTACCATTCTCATTTCTCCGGAAGGCAACTTAAGTGTTGCGTATCTTCCTTCTTTAGCCATAAGTCTAGCTTCGTTACCAGCAGAACGAACAATTTGTCCACCCTTTCCTGGTAAGAGTTCTATATTATGGATAACAGAACCAACTGGCATATCTGCCAACTTAAGAGAGTTACCAACTTTGATTTCTGCGTTAGCGCCACTCATAACAGTGTCACCAGCATTCAATCCTTTAGGTGCAAGAATATATCTCTTTTCTCCGTCTGCGTATGTCAACAATGCGATATAAGCTGAACGGTTTGGGTCATATTCAATTCCTGTAACCTTAGCTGGAATGCCATCTTTGTTTCTCTTAAAGTCAATTATTCTGTATTTAACTCTATTTCCGCCACCAATGTGTCTTACAGTAATTCTTCCAGTATTGTTTCTACCAGCACTTTTCTTCTTTTTAGCAAGAAGTGCCTTCTCTGGAGCTTTCTTTGTCACTTCATCATAAGATGCTGTGGTGTAAAATCTTCTTCCGGCCGAGGTAGGTTTATATGTTTTTATAGCCATTTCTACTTTCCTCCCTTATTATGACAAGCTTTCAAAGAACTCGATTGCCTTACTGTCTTTCTTCAATGTAACATATGCTTTCTTGTAACTTGAGGTATAACCTTGAGTTCTGCCCTGTCTCTTTAATTTTCCATCAACGTTAAGTGTATTAACGTTTGCTACTTTAACTCCAAAGGTCTTTTCAACTGCTTGTCTAATATCTACCTTTGTTGCTCTCTTATCAACCACGAATGCATATTTCTTATTAGGAATGTCTGCATAACTTTTTTCGCTCAAGAGAGGTTTAATAATAATATCGTAATTTTTCATTATCCTTTATAAGCCTCCTCTATAGATTTTGCGGCTGCTTGTGTAAGAACAAGTTTGTTTGCAACTACAACACTGTAAACGTCTAACAATCTAGCTGTTTCAACATCAGTTCTTTGGATATTTCCAGTAGCTCTGATTGCTGCATCGTCTTTCTTGTCTGTTACGAACAATACTGTTTTGTCAAGTTTAAGATTATCACAGATTGCTTTAATCTCTTTTGTCTTGCCTTCTGCAAGTTTCAAATCGTCAATGATAACGATTTCCTTGTTAGCTAACTTAGTACTGATAGCACTCTTGAAAGCAACTTTCTTTGCTTCCTTGTTAACTTTTTGTGAGAAATCTCTCTCTTTTGGAGCGAAGACGATACCGCCACCTCTCCATTGTGGTCCTTTTGTTGAACCTTGTCTTGCTCTACCTGTATGTTTTTGTCTCCAAGGTTTCTTGTGGTGTCCACGAACCTCTGTTCTTGTTAAAGTACCTTTTGTACCTTGTCTTGCGTTGTTCAAATGAGCAACTACTACTTGATGGATAAGAGCTTCGTTATATTCTTGTCCGAATACTTCGTCTGCAAGTGTAATAGTGCTAACTTCTTCGCCTTTAATGTTAAAAACTTTTGCCTTCATTTTCGCTCTCCTCCTATCTTGCTGCCTTTACGGCTTCTCTAATTGTTAAGAGTTGTCCTCTGTTTCCTGGGATAGCACCCTTAATTAAAAGAACGTTTCTCTCTGAATCAACTTTAACAACCTTTAAGTTTAAGATTGTAACTTGTTCGTTACCATATCTTCCACTCATGTGTTTTCCCTTGAATACTCTTCCTGGGAAAGTGTTTGAACCGATAGAACCAGGGTGTCTACGGATAGGTCCTGTTCCGTGTGTTGCTCTAGGCATATGGAAGTTCCATCTCTTAACGGTTCCTGTGAAACCTCTACCTTTGGTCATTCCGGTAACGTCAACAAGGTCACCTTCATCAAACATAGAACAATCAATTTTCTGTCCAAGTTTGAAAGTATCAACGTCATCGAACTTAAATTCTTTCAAATATCTTTTTGGAGTTATATCTGCTTTCTTGAAAACTCCTAACTCTGGTTTATTAACCAACTTTTCTCTTTTTTCTTCAAATGCTATTTGTACTGCGTTATAACCATCTTTCTCTGCATTCTTGATTTGAGTAACAAAACAAGGACCGGCTTCAACAACTGTAACTGGTACAACTAAGCCATCGTTTGAAAAAATCTGGGTCATTCCGAGTTTCTTTCCTAAAATTGCTTTTTTCATAACTATTTTCTCCTTGCTTTATTATAATTTGATATTTATGTCCACTCCAGCAGGAAGATCTAACTTCATAAGCGCGTCAACTGCTTTTGCTGTAGGATTGTAAATATCAATAAGTCTTTTATGTGTTCTCATTTCGAACTGCTCACGTGAATCTTTGTATTTGTGAGGAGCACGAATAATTGTTACAACCTCTTTATTTGTTGGTAGTGGAATTGGTCCACTAACCTTTGCACCGAACTTGATAGCTGTATCAACGATTCGTTTGCAGACCTGATCGATAAGGTTGTGATCGAATGCCTTTAATTTGATTCTCATTTTTTGTGTTGCCATTAATTTCTCCTTTTTAATTTGTTTTTGAATTAATTTGCCTAGAATGTTTTTTGACTACAATATATGGTGGTTATTTATATTAATAAACACTTCACCGTGTGTTCCCTACTCTAAACTAAAAAAATTGAGCCTTGACCTGTGCTCGAGTTTTCCGTCTTTTCGTGATATAAAATCAAAAATGTTCTAGTCGTCTGAGTTCAATGTACAGACGCTTTATATGTACAAATTATCCCTTTATTTCGGCATTTTTCAAGGGTAACTTTGCCCACAGCCACAATAGTGACGCTAGTATTTTACTATGGAAAGAAGCCAAAGTCAAGACTTTTTTTTATTTTTTTACGTTTTTATCGTATTTTTGAAAGTTTGTGCAACTTGCACAAAAAATCCGTGCGTTCCCACATAAATATAAAGAGAAAATAAAAAGACGACAACTTGCCGTCTTTTAATATAATTTTTATCATGAATTCGGAATTGCTACAATCCTATCTGCATA
>CAYJCC010000023.1:0-8045 GCA_964368655.1 uncultured Lachnospiraceae bacterium
ATATAGAATATAATTGCGTTGTACGCAAGTTTTATAAAATATAAAGAAAAAAGATGCGAGGAAAAGATGAATTACGACCCACATAAAATAGAAAAGAAATGGCAAAAGATTTGGGAAGAAGAAGGCCGTTTCGTAACAAAAGACCATGTAGAAGGAAAGGAAAACGAATATATACTTATTGAGTTTCCATATCCAAGTGGAATTGGTTTGCATTTGGGACATTGTATGAGTTATACAGCGACAGATGCTGTTGTTAGAAAAAGAAGATTACAAGGAAAAAATGTTCTTTTCCCTTTTGGTACCGATGCGTTCGGACTTGAAGCTGAAAGAACAGCACAAAAAGAAAAAAGATTGCCACAAGAGATTGTTGCTAGAAATATTGGCACATTCCAAGAACAAGTAAAAGGCCTTGGTTTAAGTGTTGACTGGAGCAGAACAATCAATTCTTGCGACCCAGATTATTACAAGTGGACACAATGGTTGTTTTTGCAGTTTGTAAAACATGGACTCGCAGAAAAACGTGAAACTCTCGTAAACTATTGTCCAAACTGTGGCGTTCTTGCAAATGAAGAAGTCGAAGACGGACTTTGCTGCCAATGCCATAGTGAAACAACACAAAAAGTAAAAGCTCAATGGATATTGAAAATGACTGAATATGCCGAAAGACTTTCGGACGATTTGGATAAAACAGAGTACCTTGATTATATAAAAACTTCACAGAAAAACTGGATTGGAAAGAGTGAAGGTGTTGAGGTCGATTTTGATTTAGTTGGTGGTGGAAAGTTCTCAATTTTCACAACATGTATTGAAACAATTTTTGGAATAACATTTATGGTTATTGCACCAGAAAGCAAGATAGTTGATGACTTAAAACCTCGCATACAAAACTGGGACGAAGTTGAAAAATACAGAAAACAAACTGCTAAAAAATCCGAGTTTGACCGTTCACAAATGAACAAAGATAAGTCGGGTTGTGAGTTAAAAGGCGTTTATGCTATAAACCCAGCAAACGGCGAACAAGTAAAAGTATTTATTGGAGATTTTGTTCTTGCTGGATACGGTACCGGTGCAGTTATGGCTGTTCCAACGCATGACCAAAGAGACTTTGAGTTTGCAGAAAAATATAACATTGATATGATACAAGTTATTGATGGTGCAGACGTTTCAAAACAGGCCTTTGAAAAACAAGATTATTTAGGAAAAGGCTGCAAATTAATAAACTCAGAACAGTTTAATGGATTGACTGTTGAAGAGGCAAAAGAGGCCATAACAAACTTCCTTATAGAAAAAGGCGTTGCTCGTAAAAAACTTAATTCAAAAATGAGAGATTGGATTTTTGCTCGTCAGAAATATTGGGGCGAGCCTATTCCTATGATTTACTGTGAAAAATGTGGTTGGGTACCTGTTCCAGATGACCAACTTCCAGTTACTCTTCCTTTGGTTAAAAATTACGAATGTAATAAAGAGGGAGAATCCCCTCTTGCCGAAATACCTGAATGGGTAAACACAACTTGTCCTCATTGTGGTGCTCCTGCAAAAAGAGAGACAGATACGATGCCGGGTTGGGCTGGTTCAAGTTGGTATTTCTTAAGATACTGTGACCCACATAATGATAAAGAATTCGCAAGCATGGATTCCATGAAAGCATGGTTGCCAGTTGCTTATTATAATGGTGGAAACGAACACACAAACAGACATTTGCTTTATGCAAGATTCTGGAACAAGTTCTTCTATGATATTGGAATAGTTCCAGTAGATGAACCATTCAAAACTAGAATATCCCATGGACTTATTCTTGGTGCAGATGGAAAAAAGATGAGCAAGAGTGCTGGAAATGGTGTTGACCCAAGAATTATCGTTGACCAATATGGCGCAGATGCTTTGAGGCTTTGGATGTCATTTATCGGAGACCATCAGGCAACAGTTTCATGGAGTGACGATGGTGTTAAGGCGTGTTATAAATTCTTACACAGAGTATGGAATTTGCAAGACGTTTTAGTTGACGGAAATGATTATTCTAACGAATTGTCTTTCATATTCCACATAACTATTGAAAAAGTTACCTATGACATGGACAATATCAAGTACAACACAGCAGTCGCTAGTCTCATGACTTTGCTCAACGAGATTTATAAGGTTGGAAAAATAAACAACTTTGAATATAAAACTCTGTTAACAATGTTAAGCATATTTGCTCCACATATGTGTGAAGAAATATGGGTAAACCGTGGATACGGAAAGAACATGCTCAATGCAGTTTGGCCAGTAGCAGACAAGAGTAAAATGGTACAAGACGAAGTTGAAATAGTTGTTCAAATAAATAGTAAAATACGAAACAGAATAACCGTTCCAACAGCAGCCGACCAAACAGAAGTTGAAAGCATTGTAAAAGAGAAATGTGGTTTGCCAGAATCTCAACCAAAAAAGACCATATTTGTAAAAGGAAAACTGATAAACTTTATAATGTAAAAGATAAAAAAGAGTCTAGTTAAAAACTGGGCTCTTTTTATCATTTTCAGAACATATGATAGCCGTCTTGATTTTTATACCATTACATGGTATAATATTCTTATGAGACAAAATAAGATATTTTCAAAAAATGATGAAGGTTTCGTTTGTAAAAACTGTGGGGCAGAAGTTCCAAAACTAGGGAAAACATCTCGAGACCATTGTCCAAAGTGTCTATGTTCCTTGCATGTGGATATAAATCCGGGAGATAGAGCGAATGAATGTAAGGGCTTAATGAAGCCTATTTCTGTGGAGTGGAATGCAAAAAAAGATACTTATACCATTGTGTATAAATGCACAAAATGCGGGGAAACTCACAGGAACAAAATGGCTGAAGATGACGACTTTGAAAAAATCTTAGAAATTGCTAGAAATTCAGACGGTTATTTAGTCTAAAAACACAGAAAATAGATAAAAGGTTCAGTATTGACAAACACTCTGAAATATAGTACAATATCTATGTTATCAGCACTGTTGGACAAAAACTACACCTATGTTCAAGGGGGACGAAGGGGAATATGAAGAAATTTTTAATATATTTAGGTTCGATAATTGCTACAGTAGCATTAGGCTTTGTAGTTTTTGCGCTTGTAAGAGATAATGAGGTTTTCAGTATCTCTCAACAAGAGATTTATACAAACACAGGAGACGAGTTCTCTATAGACTTGCATCACGATAATGCAAAAGCATATACCGAGGTGGAGGTTGTTTTTGCCGGTGGTGAAAATGATACCACAGTTACACAGATATCTGAAAAAGATGGCGTATACACCTTTAAGGCAGGAACAGCTGGTCTTACACAGATAACATTCAGAACAGACAATGAAAATTTTAGAAACCTTTCATGTAAAGTTTATGTTGGTGATGGTAGTGCAGATTATCCTTTCTACATTGCTTCAGCAGAACAGTTTGAAAGAATTGGAACACAAGAAGAGCAAAATAAAACTTATGGTGGATATTCTTTGAGTAGCTGCTATAAACTTATTAACAATATTAACCTTAAGAACGGTTCAAACATGACCGGTTGTTGGGTACCTATTGGTACAGGTGTTATGGCAGAAGAAAAACCTGTATACTTTACGGGAAGTTTTAACGGAAACGGAAAAACAATTAGCAATATCAGAATTAGCAAACAGGAATACAACGACCTTCAAACACAAAGAGGTGGTGCTCCTGCAACAATTACAAACGCTGGATTGTTCTCAACAATTGGAGCGAACGGACTTGTTTATGGACTTAAGATTGACAAGATGACAATCATTGGTCAATATGACAACGTTGGTTCTGTCGCTGGAGTAAACAATGGAATCATTGAAACTTGTGAAGTGTTCAATACAGAATTGAACGTTGAAAATAGTGCTTACGTTGGTGGTATTGCTGGACAAAACATTTCGACTTCCGTATTAGAAGTTGTAAACGTTTCAGATTACTCAAGAAGTATTGCAAGAATTGATAGATGTTCTTTTGTAGGAACATTTGGTAAAGAATATATTGAAGTAGCTCCTGCAGAAGGAAGCGAATCAACAGAAAATGTTAAAGTGTACGACAGATGCAGACTTTCAGGAACTGTTGGTGGATTGACCGGACACAACAAGGCAGGTATCGTTATTTACTCATATTCATCAGGTATAGTATTTCTTTCAGGAAGAAGCGTTGTATTTGGTGGAATAGTTGGTATTAACGAAGATGCCGATCTTGGAAACGCTAGTCCAACTTCAACTTACAGATACCCAAGTGCAATAGTTGGTGGACATATTAAGAACTGTTATTCAACATTAAGTTTGTATTTAGGACAAGTTCTAACAACTGACTTAGCTGGAGAAGGTGGAGCTGTAGCAGAAAAAGGTGCAGTTCTTCAAAAACAAATCGGGGGTATTGTCGGATATAACATTTCTAGAACAACTCAAGTTATCATCATTGACGATATTCAGTTCTCTGTTGATATTGACACAGAAGAACTTCATGGACTTGGCGCTTCAGAAATTAAAGAAATAGATAACAATAAAATTATTGGTAACTATTATAGAATAGGAAACACCGTCGAAAAGACAATTGGAGAGGGTGAAGCCCAACAGAAGATAAATGTTCCAGATGTATTGTTCATTATGGACGATACTAACAATATAACAAATAGTTTCTATGGTATCGCACAACAAGGAAAGACGGTAACAGAGTTAACTCCAATAATCGATATTTTACATTCTAAATCAGAATATGCTGCAGATCCAATTGGAACAGAGGCAGAAAAACTCGCTCTTTATAGCAAGGCAATGAAATATGTTGCAATAGCTAAATCCGACGAAGACATGAAAAAACAAGAAACTTTCGTTTCTCATTCTGCAAACAAAGAAGGAACAAGCCTTGTTATGTGGAAGTTCGATTTATGTTGGACAATTTCTCCTGCAGTAAATAGTGGGTATCCAGCATTGGTTTATTCAGTTATATCAATTACAGATGACCTTAACGAAATATACGATGGAGTTATCAGAAATGGATATGATTTAGCAAACATGACATTGACTGGAAACTATTATATTGCAGAAGATGTTGATATGAACTATTACGTAGAAGGCGAAGCTAAAAAGTTATGGGTACCTATTGGAACAGCAAAGAACCCATTCGTTGGAACTTTAAGAGCTGGAGTTAAGTCTTGGGACGAAAATGGAAATGCAACAGCATACTACACAATCTCAAACTTACAAATATCTAAAGGTACAGACTTAAGTATGGAAGTGGCAGATGAAAACCTTATTGCTTATAGATATGCCGGATTATTCGGAGCTATCGGTGAAACAGGAAAGGTTGTTGATCTTCATATCACAAATAGTTCATTTGCACACAAAGGAACAGAAACAGACCCAGACGAAACAGACCCAGATGCGTCCGTAGAATATGGTGGTTATGTTGGATCAATCGCAGGTATCAACAAAGGTTCTATTATCAGGCCAGTTATTACAGGCTGCGTAATTCAAGGAAACTGCTTTGTTGGTGGAATCGCTGGTTCTAACCAAGGAAAGATAACTTCTGCAGTTGTTACCGATGTTAAAGATGAGGCTGGAGAAACATTGCGTCAAACAAAGATTATTCTTAATGCAATAATGACAGAGAAATCATATGTTGGTGGAATTGCTGGATTGAACAATGACAACTCATCAATATCAGAATCTAGCCGTACAGTTCTTACAAGCGTTGTTGAAGGTGAGACTACAAAAATAGAACCATCAACAGTAATAGATAATGTTAAAGTTTACGGAAACGTTTCTATAACAGCAGCTGGTTCAGATGATATTGCTAGAACAGTATATGCAGGTGGTATCGCTGGACAAAACTTTGGAAGCATTTCCGGAGCACAAGTTCGTAGCGAAAAAGAAATATCCATAGCAAAAGAGCTTGACTGTTATGCTGGTGGAATTGCTGGAACATGCGAAAAATCTGCAACAATTTCAAATTCATTTGCTCAAGCCGTTATTGATTCAGCACAAGCTGCTTATTCAAGAACAGATGGGTCAGAAAGAACTCCTCAAACTTATGTTGGTGGACTATCTGCAACCTTAACTGGAACATCAAAAATTTCAGGAAGTGCAACATATGAAAGTTTCTTGTCTGGTAGATATGTTGGTGGATTAGTTTCTACAGTATCTATTGAAACAAGATACAATATGGATAAGAATAAAAACTCAACACTTGCTGGAGCAAGAGAAACCCTTCCAAACTTAGATGGTGTTAGTTCTTGTCTTACACAATGTTTTGCAGAAGGAGTTAGCATCTCAGCATTCAATGCTGGTGGACTCGTATGTTCATTAGAAAATGGTCTTGTTAAAGACTGTTATGTAAAGGCTCCAAACAAAGCAATTTCTAGTGACATATCTGGAGCAAGACTTGCAGGATTTGCACTAAATATTAATTTCCAAGCAAGTAACTCTTCAAACTCAAGTGGTGGTGTTATAAGCAACTGTTATGTTGTTATTAAAGTTGACGCCCCTAACGGGAAAACATTTGCAGAAACATCAAGTTATATAAGAAGTCCTAAACAATACGGCGCAGGATTTATAATCAACTATGTTTATGACAGTGACGTTATGAACAAAGATGTAAAGACAGCTGCCGAGATTCAACTTAACGGTTGGGGCTGGGGAGAAAAAGTAGGAAAGTCTGTTGGTAGTTTCTTTGTAAAAGCTGCTGATACCGTTGCAAACTGGTTCAAAGCAGATATTGATGATTCTAAACATGAGTTCTATCAAGGTATCTCAACCGGTTCTATGTTAAAAGGATTATCAGACCCAAAAATTTCAGCATGTGGATTTGACGTTAACATTTGGAATTTTGATTCCGGATACGGAAACTTAACAGGAGTTAACGTTCCATCAAGTTGGAGAGGTTAATTAAACTATATTTAATAAACAAAAAACATAAGGCAAATACCTTATGTTTTTTTGTTGTAATATGTTTTTTATTCTTGAACTTCTATCAAATCTTTTTTGTTTTCTTTATACCAATCTATAGCATCTGAGAAAGTGTCTCTTATGCTTCGTAGTCTAAACTCTAATTCCTTTCTTGCTTTTTCATTTGAAAAGTTATGATTTCCCTTAAAAGACTTTATATAGTAAGGGGAATAAACCTGTTTTTTATCGGTTGCAGCTTTTCCCAAATTGATAAAGAAACTCAAGAATAATGCTGTTGACACACTCATCTCTCTTGGTTTTTTTGTTTTATCAAGTTTTTCTGCAATAATGTTAAACATGTTTTTGAAAGTAATATCTTGGCCACTTAAAATATAATCTTCTCCAGAAGGAGCCTCTTCAGATATTTTGATGATAGCAGACACAACGTCTCTAACGTCGACGAAGTTATATGAACCACCCTTGATACTAAATACTCTTTTATTGTTTATATAATCAAGAATGATTTGACCAATATTGCTTATCTTATAATCGCCAGGACCAATAAGGCAAGTAGGGTATACAACGTTAGCATTTATTTTTCCCTCTCTTGCTCTGTTAAGAACATATTTTGAAGCCATTGCCTTGCTTTGTGCGTATGGAGTATCAAGTCTGTCTATTTCAAACTGAACAGGCTCTGATATTTTGTATTCTCCCTTATAATGCCAAAGAGCATCTACGGAACTTACGAATACGAGTTTCTTTGCGCCATTTTTTATACAAGCATTAGTCAATTCTTTAGTTGCTCTGTAGTTAACGTCAAACATTTCGTTCTTCTTTTCTTTACCCAAAGCCATAACTCCAGCACAGTGAATAACGATGCTGTCTTTTTTGATGATTTTGTTCAAAAAGACATCGTCTCTCATGTCACCGTATTCAACCTCGGCATCTTTACAGTACATAGCAGACAAATACTTCATGGTTCTCAAAGTTATGGTAACTTTGTGACCTTTATCTATTAACTCTTGAGCAAGGTTGTTTCCGAGAAAACCACTTGCGCCTGTAATTATATAGTTTGACATAATTTTACCTCTTGCTTAATTCTATATAAAATTTCTAAATATAACAACTTTTTTGAGTAATTATTACGGCTTTTCG